>JBKOZA010000550.1:0-2412 GCA_046725675.1 Candidatus Methylomirabilota bacterium | reverse complement strand
GCCGAGATCGACGAGGCCAGCGGCGACGGCGACGTCGGTCGCCGTCAGCGTGGCGCCGCCGAACACGCGCCCCTCCTCCACCAGGCGGTAACCCACGCTGCGGGGGCCGACGACGGGCGGATTGCCTTGCACGAGCGAGCCACCCCCCAGCCCGAGGGAGAGCAGATCGGGCATTCGGAACAAGGTACGCACGCCCCCGACCTCCACCACGTTGTTGGCTTCGCGCGGGAAACCGTGCCGGAGACTGCCGATGTCGGTGGTGGTCCCTCCGACGTCGATGACGAGGGCGTCGGTCAGCCCGGACAGGAAGGCGGCGCCGCGCATGCTGTTCGTCGGGCCCGAGGCGAAGCTGTAGACCGGGAACGCCTCGGCACTCGCGGCGAGCATGACGGTCCCGTCGTTCTGGGTGAGGTAGAGCGGGGCCGTCAGCCCGCTCGCCTTCAGCGCGGCGGTGAACGCGCGCGTCGTCCGCCGGGCGAGATCGACGAGCGCCGCGTTGAGCAGGGCGGCGTTCTCACGCTCCAGCAGGCCGATGCGGCCGAGCTGGTGCGAGAGAGTCACAGCGACGTCCGGACATTCCTCGTGCAGGATCGAGGCCGCCCGCTCCTCGCACTCGGCGTTGAGCGGGGAGAACACCGAGGCGATGGCGGCCGAGGTGATGCCGGCCGCGCGCAGGCGCCGGGCGGCCGCGCGGACCGCGCGCTCGTCCAGCGGCACGATCGGACGGCCGTCGTACTCGTGACCGCCCTCGACCAGGAAGACATCGCCGCGGACGAGGGTGGCCAGGTCCTCGGGCCAGTCGACGAAGGGCGGTAGCGAGGCGCTGGCCGGCAGGCCGATGCGGACCGCCGCCACGCGGGTGAGGTCGCGTCGCTGGACGACGGCGTTGGTGAAGTGGGTGGTGCCGATCATGATGGCGTGGGGTGCCGGACCGCCGGCCACTGCGCCGCCGACGAGCAGCTCACGCAGCGCGGCGGTGATGCCGCTCGTCACGTCGGCCGTCGTCGGCACCTTGACGGCGTTCACCACCCGGGGGCCGTCCAGCAGAACGGCGTCCGTGTTGGTGCCCCCGACGTCTATTCCAATTCTTCGGCGTCGGGGCGCCTGCGCAGGGCTCCGGCGCCCGACGTTCGGGCGGTCAGCCCCCGGGGGCTGTGCCGGGCTCCGGCGCCCGACGTTCGGGCGGTCAACCCGCGGGGGCGGTGCCGGGCTCCGGCGCCCGAGGTTCGGGCGGTCGGCGCGCGGGCGGCGAGCGCGGCTCATGCGAACACCGAGGTGAACTCGAGGTCGTAGCCGAAGGCGCGGGGACCGACGTGCTCCAGGCCCTTGGGGGTGAGGAGGACGGGCGGGGCGGGAAGGGCGACCACGCTCACCCGCTGACCGTAGCGCAGCGTCTCGGTCCCGATCGCCTCGCCCGACACGCTGTCGAGGACGCAGATGAGGTCGGGCGTGGTCACGCGGACCGCGCCGTCCAGCCAGCCGACGGCGAACTCGTTCTGGAAGGCCAGCTCGAAGCGGCAGGCGCGGAAATCGCCGAGGCCGTCCAGCGTCGCCGTGCCGCGCAGGAACCCCTCGGTGGCCCGGCGGGCCACGTCCGCGATCTTGCCGGTGAACAGCAGCAGGCCCTGCTCGGCCTCGACGAGGGCCGCGATCGGATCCAGGTGCGCCCGGCGAGCGGCCTGGATCGTGCGGCCGATCCGGATGGCCTTGCTGGTGGAGTAGAGGATGGCGCACTCCTTCACTTCCTTGCCCGTCCGCGGGGCCTTGCAGGTGGCCGCGATCGAGCCGACGGCCACGCAGGCCGTCCGTGACAGGCGCTCCATCCACTTCCAGGACGCCGCCCGGGCGACGACGATCGCGTTGTCGCGCACGTCCACGAGCGTCAGCGGGTACATCGGGAGGTCGTGGATGGCGAACGACGTCATCTGCGCCTCGGGGAACGCCCGGCCCATGCAGTCGGCGTCGACCACCGGCCGATCCAGGAGGGCGGCGGCCATGAACGGCTGGATCGCGTTGCCGCCGCCGATCTCCAGGGACATGATCGCGCCGAAGCGCCGGCCCCGGTACTCCTCCATCATCGTCACGGCGCGGGCGATCGTGCGGGGGTCGGTCAGACGCTCCTGGCCGACGAGCGGAGCGCCCATGTTGGAGACGACGGCGACGTCGTCGTCGTCGGCCAGCTCCATCGGGTCCATGAGGGAAACCACAACCCCCTCGCGATAGAGGCGACGCATGTTGAGCAGCGCCAGGTAGGGGCTGCCGCCGCCACCGGTGCCGAGGATCCAGCTTCCGATCGCGAGCGACTCGATCTCCTCGGCGGAGACGGGCCGGAGCGAGGCCATCGGGCCCGTATGTTATCCTGCCGCCGTCGCCGCGCAACCCGCCGGCGCCGATCCGGAGGCTGCCATGAAA
>JBKOZA010000549.1:0-3934 GCA_046725675.1 Candidatus Methylomirabilota bacterium | reverse complement strand
GGATACCACCCACAAGGCGCTGCTGCCGGTGGGAGGCCGTCCCATCCTGGCCCGCATGCTGGACGCCTTGAACGCGGCCGGGATCCGGCAGACGACGCTGGTGGTGGGTCATTGCGCCGGCCAGGTGCGGGGGCTGGCCGGCGACCGCGTCGGCCGCATGGCGATTCGCTACATCGACAACCCCGAGTACACCCGCGGCTCGGCCATCTCCCTGCACGCCGCCCAGGCGTGCCTGCGCGAGCCCACGCTGATCATGGACGCCGACGTCCTCTTCCCGCGTGAGTTCCTGGGGCGCCTGCTGGCGCTGCCGGCCCCGAGCGCCCTGCTCGTCGACCGCGACTTCCACGACACCGGCGAGGAAGTGAAGATCTACGCCCGCGGCGACCGCGTCATCGCGATCGGCAAGAAGGTCGTGCCGGAGGCGTGGGACGCGGTGGGCGAGGGCGTGGGCTTCTTCAAGTGCGGGGCCGAGGCGGGACCGGAGATGGTGCGCTGCCTTGGCAAGGTCATCGAGGAGAGCCACGGCCTCGGCGAGTGGGAGGACGCGCTGCACATGCTATTGCCCCAGCGCCACGTCGGGTGGACCGACGTCACCGGGCTGCCCTGGACCGAGATCGACTTCGTCGAGGACTTGCGCCGTGCCGAGACGGACGTGCTGCCCCACGTCGTTCGGCTAGACGGCGTGTGATCCGACAGGCCGCCCTCTACCTCGCCGCCGTCGACGACATCACGGCCGCCCACCTCACCGTGGCGGGACGGCCCGTCGTCTTCCGCGTCATCCTGGCGGCCGTGCGGGCCGGCGCGCGCCGGGTCGGCGTGCCGGTGGTGCTTCGCACGCCCGACCTCGATACCCTCCTGGCCGCCTCGCCGCTCGCCCGCGACGCGCTGGTCTGGCTGGACACGACCGCCGCCCTCGCCGCCGAGCCGACGCTGCTCGTGCCCGCCACCGCGCTCACGCCGGCGCCGGCCCTGAGCCGGATGCTGGCGACCACCGCCGGGCGGGTCCTCGCCGAGTCCCAGCCGTCCGGCGCCCCCATGGCAGCCGTGGACGCGGCCCTGCTCGCGCGGCTCGGCCCGTCGCTGGTGGCCGGCGAGCCGCTCGGGGACACGCTCGCCCGTGAGCTGAAGGCCGGCGACGTCACCGCCGTGTCGGGTGGCCGCTGGTTCGTCCGCGTGACGGGCGCCCGGGCGGCCGCCGACGTCGAGGCCCGGCTCTGGCGCGAGCTGGGCTCGGCGATCGACTCGCGGCTCGACACGGCACTGCACCGGCGGTGCTCGAAGCCGCTGACGCGGGCGGCGCTGGCGCTGGGGATCGCACCCAATCCGATCACGATCACCAGCGGCGTGGCGGGGCTGGCGGCGGCCGCCGCCTTTGCCCAGGGCGAGGTGGCCACGGTCGCCGCCGGGCTGGTGATCTACTTCTTCGCAGTCGTGATCGATCACGCCGACGGCGAGGTGGCGCGGCTCACGCTGACCGAGTCGGTGGTCGGCGAGTGGCTGGATATCGCGACCGACACCGTCGTGCACACCGCGCTGGTGCTGGCGCTCGGCGTCGCCGCCGCCCACGTGACCGGTCACGGCCTCGTGGCCGGCGTGGCGGGGGCCGTGGGCGTGGTGGCGAGCGCGGTCGTCGGCAAGCGCTGGCCGCCGGTGGCGCCGCCCGCCACCAGCGCCCGCGGACTGCTCGACGCGCTGACCTCGCGCGACGGCTTCTACGCGATGCTGGTGCTATTCCTCGGCCTGCGGGTGCTGGCGCCGGCGCTGCTCCCCGTCCTCATGGCCGTCGTGGCCATCGGCACCCACGCCTACTGGCTGACGCGGGCCGCGCTGTGGATCAGGCGCGGACGGGAGGCCGGAACACGGCCCTGAAGCCGAAGTAGGCGACGGCGTCCTTGAGATTCGAGAAGACCCGCTTGAGCGGGTGCATGGAAGGATCGGTCACGTATTCCAGCGTCAGGCTCACCCGCTCCTCGCCGTCTCCGAGCGGGGTCACCGCGTGCCAGAGCTTGTCGCCGTTGAAGAGGATCAGGGTCCCGGGGTGGGTGGCGAGCTGCAGCTCGACCGGCGCCCGCTGCGGGTCGTTCTTGAAGAGCTGGCAGACGAGCCGGCTCGACGAGCGCTCGATCAGCCCCAGCAGCACCGTGTAGCGGGCGCCCCGGTAGTACGAGGTGTCGAAGTGGAAGCCGATGTGGTCGCCAGGCTCGGTGTAGAAGTAGAGCGCGCACGAGTGGGGATCGGTCACGGGGCAGGCCTGCAGCGGGCGCCCGGTGAGCGCCCCCAGAAAATCGATGAAGGCGGGCGACCGGTAGAGCGCGACGATCGTCGGCGCCTGCTCGAGCAGCGCGTAGAAGCTGACGCTGCCACCCTTCTTGTGGCGGGGGATGTAGTTGCGATTGATGGCCGGGCGCACGCGCTCGACCTCGACCAGCATCGACTCCACCAGGGACGGGGGCAGCCAGCGCTCGAGGTAGACGAACTCGTTCTGCTCCCAGTAGCGTCGCCGCACATCGGCCAGGTCCACGCCCGCCAGCGCACGCGCGACTGTCTCGGTCACCGACGTCGTCGTCTCGCTCACCCGACCCTCCGCCGCGGGATCGCCCGTGCCTGCATGATACACGCCTCGTGTTACACTGCGCGCATCGTCGCGCCCACCCGCCGCGATCGTCCCCGGCGGATGGTCTCGTTGCGCGCGCCAGGAGGCCGCCCGTGGGATCGGTGCGAGTCGCCATCATCGGCGTCGGTAACTGCGCCTCGTCGCTCGTGCAGGGGGTGCACTACTATCGCGAGGCGCCGACCGACGCGTTCATCCCCGGTCTCATGCACGCGCGTCTGGCCGGCTACCACGTGCGCGACATCGAGTTCTCGGCCGCCTTCGACATCGACGCCGGCAAGGTCGGACGCGATCTCGCCGAGGCCATCTTCGAGACGCCCAACAACACGGTGCGGTTCGCCACCGTCCCGCCGCTCGGCGTGCCGGTGCAGCGCGGGATGACCCACGACGGCCTCGGGACCTACCTGGCCCAGATGATCCAGAAGGCGCCGGGCTCCACCGCCGACATCGCCGGCATCCTGCGCGAGACCCGCACCGACGTCGTCGTCAACTTCTTGCCGGTCGGCAGCGAGATGGCGACCAAGTGGTACGTCGAGCAGGTGCTCGACGCCGGCTGCGCCTTCGTCAACTGCATCCCGGTCTTCATCGCGCGGGAGGCCTACTGGCGCCGCCGCTTCGAGGACCGCGGCCTGCCGATCGTCGGGGACGACGTGAAGTCGCAGCTCGGCGCCACCATCGTGCACCGGGTGCTCACCCGCCTGTTCATGGACCGGGGCATCCGCCTGGAGCGCACGAGCCAGCTCAACTTCGGGGGTAACACCGACTTCTACAACATGCTCGAGCGCGATCGGCTGGCCTCCAAGAAGACGTCGAAGACCGACGCCGTCCGCTCGCAGCTCGCCCACCCCCTGCCCTCCGAGGCCGTGCACATCGGCCCCAGCGACTACGTGCCGTGGCTCGAGGACCGCAAGTGGGCGCACATCCGCCTGGAAGGCCGGGGCTTCGGCGAGCAGCCCATCAACGTCGAGCTCAAGCTCGAGGTGTGGGACTCGCCCAACTCAGCGGGGGTCGTCATCGACGCCATCCGCTGCTGCAAGATCGCGCTGGACCGTGGGCTCAAGGGCGGCCTGCTGGCGCCCTCGGCCTACCTCATGAAATCGCCGCCCGAGCAGTGGCCGGACGACGTCGCCCACCACCGCCTGGAGCGGTTCATCGCCGGCGAAGAGTAGCCTGGGCGGTGACGCTGCAGATCGGGCGCCGCCTGCGCTGGCTCGTCCGCCTCGCCTGCCAGCGTCCCTGGACCACGGTGCTCACCGCCGCCCTGCTGGCGGTCGTCTCCGTCCTCTACGCGCTCACCACGCTGACGTTCGCCACCTCCACCCG
>JBKOZA010000548.1:0-22387 GCA_046725675.1 Candidatus Methylomirabilota bacterium | reverse complement strand
GCTGCGCCTGGGCGGCATCATCCTCATCGACCTCACCCTGGCCGGTGACAACGCGCTGGTGATCGCGCTGGCCGTGCGTACGCTGCCCGGGCGCCTGCGGCTCATCGGCCGCATCTGGGGCACCGCGGGCGCCATCGTCCTCCGCGTGGCCTTTATCTTCGTCGCCACCTGGCTCCTGAAGCTGCCGTTCTTGCAGGCGGTCGGCGGCCTCATGCTGGTCTGGATCGCCATCAAGCTGGTGCGGCCCCAGACGCCCGGCGAGGACGGGCACGGCGTGCGGGAAGCGTCGTCCCTGCGGGAGGCGATCTGGATCATCATCGTCGCCGACGCCGCGATGAGCCTGGACAACGTGCTGGCGGTCGCGGGAGCGGCGAAGGGCGAGATGGTGCTGGTCGTCATCGGCATCGCCCTCTCCTTGCCGCTGGTCGTGTTCGGCAGCGCGCTGCTGTCGGTGTGCATGGAGCGCTGGCCGTGGGTCATCTGGCTGGGGGGCGGGGTGCTCGGCTACGTCGCCGGCGACATGATCATGCGCGACGCGAGTGAATGGCTGACGACCTCTCACGGCTGGTCAGTCGCGGTGTCGTTGACGCTGGGCGCGATCATCGCCGCGCTCGGCTGGTGGTTCCAGCGCAGCGAGCGGCGCGGGGCGATCCCGAGGGAGGCGTGATGGCGCAAGATCTGGGGAGCTTCCTCGACCTCCTGAAGCGCACCCGCCCGGCCGACTTCCAGATCGTCGCCCGACCGGTCGATCCGGCCTACGAGATCACGGCGCTGGTGGCCAAGCTCGAGAAGGAGGGGCGGCGCCGGCCGGTGTTGCTCTTCGAGAACGTCAGGGGCACGAGCTTCCCCGTCCTCACCAACCTGCACGCCAGCCGCGGTCGCCTGGCCGCCGCCATCAACGCCGAGCCCGATCGGATGCTGCCGACGTACCTGCGCGCGATGGAGCGCCCACTGGCGCCGCGCGTGGTCGCCTCCGGGCCGGTGAAGGACGTCGTCAGGCGGGGCGCGGAGGTCGACCTGGGCCTGCTGCCCCAGATCGTCCACCACGACCGCGACGCCGGCCCCTACGTGACCGCGGCGATCTCGTTCGCCAAGGACCCGGCCAGCGACACCTGGAACTGCGCCTACAACCGCCTGATGATCCAGGGCCGCGACCGCAGCTCGATCCACCTCACGCTGGGCAAGCACCTGTGGGAGTTCTACAAGGTCGCCGAGGGCCGCGGGGAGCCGCTGCCGGTGGCCTTCGCCATCGGGGTGCACCCGGCCATCGCGCTGGGGGCGCTGGCCATCGGGTCGATCGACGAGGACGAGCGCGCCATCATGGGCGCGCTGCTGGGCGAGCCGCTCGAGCTGGTGAAGTGTGAGACCTCCGACGTGCTGGTCCCGGCGCACGCCGAGCTGGTCCTGGAGGGCGAGATCCTGCCGGCCGAGCGCACGCCCGAGGGGCCGTTCGGCGAGTTCACCGGCTACAGCCTCGGCGAGCGGCCGCGCGAGATCGTGCGGTACACCGCGATGACCCACCGGCGGGGCGCGATGTTTCAGGACATCACGGTCGCCCACCTCGACCACATGCTGCTGTCCACGATCCCGATGGAGGCCAACCTCTATCGGGCCGTGCGGGCGATGGTGCCGTCGGTGCGGGCGGTGCGGGTGCCGGGCCCGTTCACCTGCTACGTGTCGATCGAGCAGCGGCTCATCGGCCAGGCCAAGAACGTGATCATGGCCGTGCTCGGCGCCGACCTGTACATGAAGCGCGTGGTCGTGGTCGATCACGATGTCGACGTGTTCGACGACCGCCAGGTCAACTGGGCGCTGGCCACCCGCTGCCAGCCCGACCGCGACATCACGATCGTCACTCACGCGCGCGGGTCCGACCTCGACCCCTCCACCCGCGAGGACGGCTACACCGCCAAGTGGGGTGTCGACGCGACGGCCAAGCCGTCGGTGGCCACCTTCACCCCGCGCCACCGGGTGCCGCCCGAGGTATGGCAGCGCCTGCGTCTGGAGGACTACCTCGGCTGACCGCACGCTGAGCGGCAACTTCGCGGCGCTCGTCGAGGCCGTCGCCCGCCACCGGCCCGAGCGCGTCGCCCTGCGCTGGGACGGCGGCATCATGACCTACGGCGACCTCGCCGCGAGGGCCGCCGAGTTCGCCGAGCACCTCGCCGCCCGGGGCGTCCGGCCCGGCCAGCGGATCGCGCTGTCCATCCCCAACCGCCCCGATCTCGTCGTCGCGCTGCTCGGCGCCCTGGCCGCCGGGGTCACCGTGGCCCCGCTCGACACCCTGCTCAAGGACGAGGAGCGAGCGGCCATCGTGTCCGATCTCGAGCCCGCGCTGCTGGTTGAGTCCGGCATCGGCGGCGACCTGATGGAGCAGCTGCTGCCGGGCGGAGGGCCGACCGTGCCGGCGCCGGCGCTGGTGCTGTACACGTCGGGCAGCACGGGCCGGCCCAAGGGTTCCATGCTCTCGCACGCGGCCCTCGCCTTCGCGAATCGCTCGTGGGCCGGGCCGGTGATGGGCCTGCGGGAGGACGACGTGGTCCTGGCCGTGCTGCCGCTGGCTCACTCGTTCGGCCTGAACGGCGCCCTGCTGGCGCCGCTGCTCGTCGGCGCCACCGTGCGACTGGTCGAGCGCTTCGTGCCCGGCGCCGTCGCCGAGGTGCTCGAGCGCGACGGGGTGACGGTCTTGCCCGCCGTCGCCACGATGTTCCAGCGCCTGCTCGACGCCGGCTTTGCCGGTGCCTCCCGGCTACGGCTCGGGGTCTCGGGGGCGGCGCCCTGCTCCTGGGACCTCGCCGAGACCTGGCGCACGCGCACGGGCGTGCGCATCGTGCGTGGCTACGGGATGACCGAGCTCTTCCGCCCGCTGTCCTACCTGGCCGGCGAGACCGCCGACTACCCCGAGTGCGTGGGACGTCCGGTGCCCGGCGTCGAGATCCGCGTCGTCGACGACAGCGGGCGCCTGGTGACCGCCGGCGAGGAGGGCGAGCTGCTGATCCGCACCCCCGCCGTGATGGACGGCTATCACGGCAGCGCGGACGACGACACGAACGCCGTCCTCGTGGACGGCTGGTTCCGGACGGGCGATCTCGCCCGAGTCACCGCCGATGGCTACGTCGCCATCGTGGGCCGCAAGCGCGAACGCATCAAGCGCGGCGGCTACTCGGTCTTCCCCGCCGAGGTCGAGGCCGTGCTCCACGCGCACCCGGCGGTCGCCGAGGCGGCGGTCGGCGGCGTCCCCGACGCCGCCCTCGGCGAGGAAGTCGCCGCCTGGGTCGCGCTCCGGCCCGGCGGCCGCGCCGACGCCGACGAGCTGATCGCCTGGTGTCGCGACCGCCTCGCCGCGTTCAAGTACCCTCGGCGCGTCAGCTTCGTCGCGGCGCTGCCTCGGAGCGCGACGGGCAAGATCTTGAAGTCGCAGCTACGCCAGTGAATCGAACGAACGCGGAGTGACGGCCGGGCCGGGCGCGGGGGCGAGGGCGCGGAGGGCGTCGAGCAGCACGCGGCGGGACCGGGTCCGATCGGACTCGAGGGTCGAGAGCTGGAGGAACGCAGTGTCGACGCCCGCCGCCAGATAGCGCTCGACGTGGGCGCGGATGTCGGCCACCGTGCCGCGCAGCATGAGCTGGTCGATCACCTGCTCGGGCACGGCGGCGACCGCGGCCTTGCGGTCGCCTCGCTCCCACGCCTGCCACATCGGCGTCAGCTCGCTGGCGCGTCCGAGCCACTCCTGGTAGGCCCGATACACCGGCACGTTGAGATACGCGGTGACGTGGCGGCGCACCCCCACGTCGGCCACGGGCCCGGGCGGATCGACGTTGATCAGCAGGCGGGCGGTGACCTCGACGGCGGCGGGATCACGCCCGGCCCGGGCGGCCGCCTCCCGCACGATGGCCACCACGCGGGGGACGTCGTCGGCCGCGAGCCAGTTGAGGATGACGCCGTCGGCGACTTCACCGGCCACGCGCAGCATCCCTTCCCGCAGCGCCGCCACGTAGATCGGCACCGGCGCGCCCGGCGGCCGCGCCAGCCGGAATCCGTTCACGCTCAGCGTCTGCCCCTGGAACACCACGCGCTCGCCGGCCAGCGCCGAGCGCAAGATCTGAACCATCTCGCGCACGCGCGTGGCGGGCCGCGCGAAGCGCCCGCCGTTCCAGGCCTCGACGATCGGCTGGGAGCCGGCCCCGAGGCCGAGACAGAAGCGACCGGGCGCCAGGTCGGCCAGGCTCGCTGCCGACATGGCGAGCGTGGCCGGTCCGCGGGTGAAGACGTTCGCGATCGCCGTGCCGAGTCGCATCTGCGTCGCGAGGGCGACCGGTGCGAGCGAGGCAAAGCAGTCCAGGCCGTCGGCCTCGTACGACCAGGTGTCGCTGTACCCCACGCGCTCCAGCTCACGGGCCAGCTCGGCGTGCTCGGCCAGCGCGAAGCCGTCGATCGGCACCGAGAGGGACCAGCGCTTGGCGCCCGCCATCAGCGCGCCAGCTCCCGGACGTACTCGGCGACCCGGGCCGCGTCGCTGGCGCCCGGGGCGCGTCGCAGATACTCCTCCAGCTCGGCCCGGGCGCGGCTCGTATCCTTCTGCTGGTAGTAAAGCAGCCCGAGCTGCCGGTGGACGTCGGCCCGCGCGGGATCGAGTGCCAGCGCGCGGCCGTAGCTCCGGTGCGCGGCCTCGACCTCGGCGTCGCGCTCGGGGAGCGACCCCGCTCGCTGTGCCTGCAGTCGATGCAGGTCGCCCAGGTACACGTGGCCGCTCGGGTCGGCCGGCACGGCGGCCAGCACCCGGTCGAGCTGACGCCGCGCCAGCGCGAAGCGACCGAGTCCCACGTCCTCGACCGCGTTCTCGCGGGTCACGCGCAGCCGCTGCGCCTCGAACACCTCGGAGGTCACCAGCCCGCCAACCGGCGCCGCCAGCGACGTCGACAGGTCGCGTAGCGCGTCGCCACGCGCTTGCAATCTCGCCGGCCTGCCGAGCAGGAACGTCTCGATCGCTCCACGCCCGACTCCATCGCCGCCCAGGGCCTCGTACACGGCCGTCGCGTGAGTCACGTCCCAACCGCCACGCGCGACGGCGGCGAGGCCGTCTCGGTCGGCCTCGCCCTCCGCCCGATCGTCGTAGCCGGTGATCGCAGCGAGCCCCGCCAGCGGAGCGCTGGTCCCCAGGATCGCCGCCGCCGTCGCGCTCAGGGGGTGGGCGCCCGCGTAAGGCACCGGGTCGGCGCCGCCCGCGCGCGCGGCGACGAGCGCATGGCGCCGGACGACGTGGGCGACCTCCCGGGCCATGATCAGCGCGAGCTGCGCCTCGCTCTCCACGGCCGCCAGCAGGCCGGTGTGCACGAACAGCCGTCCATCGGGCAGCGCGAAGGCATTCAGCGTCGGATCGCGCAGCACGCTGACCCGCAGCTCGGGTCCACCCGCCGCGCGGACGCCGTCGGGCGTGAGCCGTTCGCCCAATCTCGTGAGGTAGTCGGTCAGCGCGGGATCGTCGTCGAGTCGGACCCGCTTGAGGATCGCTTCGGCTTCGTGCGCGGCGCGCGTCCACAAGACGCGCTCGTCGGCGTCAGGGACGAACGGCCGCGCGTCCATCCCGATCGGCGGAATCCGCGTGGCACACCCGGCAACGGTCGCCGCCACGACGACGAACCGGCCGAGCACGGAACGGATGCGCACGCCCTAGGGACTCGCGTCGGGGCCGGCCCGCGGCAGCCGCGCCCGAGCCGCGGCGACGATGCCGTTCACACCGGTCATCTAGTTGCGGGAACCCAGCTCCTGGCGGACGCGGCGCAGCTCCTGGCGGAAGGATTCGGCGTCGGACACGTTCGGGTAGCGGCTCAGGTAGGACTCCCAGTCCGCCGCGCCTTCCCACAGCCGCCCGGATTTCACGAGCACGGTGCCGCGGTCGCGCAGGTGCATCGGCGTGTCGGCGTCGATCAGCAGCAGGCGGTCGATGACGCCGAGGGCGCGGTCCCAGTCGGAGCGGCGCGCGTAGATCGTCTTGAGGTTGCGCAGCATGCGGACGACGATCTGCCGCCGGGTGCAGGGCGCCCAGTGAGCCTCCGCCAGCTTGACCGGCCGCCCCACCGCCCGCGAGGCCACGTCGGCCGCCGACAGCGGCGTCAGCTCGGTGCCGCCGTGGAAGGGGTCGAGCAGGACGGATCGACCGGCGACGGTGGCGCTCACGATGAAGTGGCCCGGCAATCCCACTCCGGCGATGTCGAGCCCCACCCGGCGTCCGACCTCCATGGTCAGCACCGACAGCGTGATCGGAATGCCGAGCTTGCGGTCGAGTACGTCGTTGAGGCAGGAGTTACGGGGGTCGTAGTACTCGTCGGCGTTGCCCCGGAAGCGTTCCTCGTCGAACAGCAGGCGTTTGAGCCGCTCCAGCGTCGCGACGGCCTCGGCCTGAGGCCCGCCACCCACCCGGGCGGCCAGCGCGTCGAGACGGGCCAGCTCGCGACGCTCGTCGAGATCGGGGTGCTCGATGCGGGCCACCGCGAGGGCGGCGCAGGCGAGGTCGATGTCCGCGTCGGGCCCCCGGAGCAGACCGTGGAAGGCACGCAGGGCCGCGTTCATCGTGGGCTCAACAGCCCGGGGCGTGATGGATCCCGGCGGTGGCGAGCGCCTTCTTCTGCAGCTCCTCGGCCAGGGCCAGCGTGCGTCGCGCCGCGGCCGTCGCCGCCGCCTGCGACTCCGGCGACGTGGCCAGCCGCAGCAGGAAGCGGCGGCCCAGCTCGTGGTGATAGCGCTCGTCGGGCTCGATGGTGTCGCGGTAGAGCGCGGCCGTCTCCTTGTCGTCCACCCGCTCGCAGAACTCGATGAACTGCCGGTTCTTGACGACCGCGATGGCCTCCCGGGTGAACTGGCCGGCCGCGACGCGCTCCACGCTGGTCGTCAGCGTATCGAGGTACTTGAACAGCGGCCCGTAGCCACCGGCCAGCGGATCGAGGGCGCCGGTATCGACGCCGAGCCGGCCGAGTCGCTCGGCGATCAGCCGGTAGTGCCGGGCCTCGTCGCCGACCTGGCGGGCCAGCGCCAGCTTCAGCGCCACGTCGTCGGTGCTGACCAGCCAGCGCGCCGCGATCTCCGTCGCCTCCAGCTCGTTTCGCAGCGCGACCTTCAGCAGATTGGGGACGTTGAGAGGGCCGTCGATTTCCGGGGTGAGCGTGGCGTCGGGCTCGAGGCCGCGCAGCAGCCGCTGGTTGTCGGCGTCGAGCGCGGCGACGAACTCTTCGGCGGTCACGCCGCCACGCCGTCGCGCAGCAGCGTCGGCAGCTCCTGCGTGAGGGTCTCCTTGGTCACGACGCGCTCGCAGCGCGCGTGCCAGGGCTGGGTCTGACGCGCCAGCGCGTGCGTGGTGAAGCCGAGCACGGGCGGACGCCCGGCCGCCTCCACCGTCGTGAACAGGCTCGCGTAGTCGAAGTCGGCGGTGAGGTCCATCAGGACGAAGCGGGGCCGCGTCGCCAGCGCCCGGGCCAGGTCCTCGGGTGTGCGCGCAAACTCGAGGGGGACGCCGGCCAGGCGAGCGGTCTCCCGGATGCGGGCGACGAAGAACAGGTCGCGGACGACCGCGACCACGCGCGGCTCGACCTCAGTCATTTTGTTCGCGGACGCCCAGCCAGTGCTTGTTCCACTCGGCGATGTGGCTGAGGGTCTGCAGATCCGTCATGCGGTCGAGGTAGACGATGCCGTTGAGGTGATCGGTCTCGTGCTGGATCACGCGGGCGAAGAAGTCCTTGGCGAGGACGCTGATCCGGTTGGCCTCACGGTCGTAGCACTCCAGGCGGACGGCCGTGAGCCGCGACACCATCCCGCGCATGTCGGGCACCGACAGGCACCCCTCCCAGCCGTCCTCGCGCTCCTCGGTCGCCGGCGTCACGACCGGGTTGATGAGCACGGTCAGCGGGATCGCGGGGGCGTCGGGATAGCGGGGATTGGTGTCGACCTCGATGACGGCGACCTGCAGCAGGGTGTGGACCTGGTTGGCGGCCAGCCCGGCGCCGTCGTACTCGCGCATCGTCTCGACCATGTCGTCGATGAGCCGCTGCACGCCAGCCGATCGGATCTCGTCGACGGGCACCGGCCTGGCCTTCTGGCGGAGCACCGGATGCCCCAGTCGCGCGACCTTCAGGATCGCCATGACGCTCGAAATTGTAGCACGCGGGTCACGCCCATTCCGCGCGGCAAACCCCCTACTTCTTCTCCTCCACGCGCCCCACCGTGCGCACGCCCTCGGCCAGCCGACGGGCGTCGGCCTCGAAGAACTTCTGGAACTCGTCGCCCTGCTTGAACGCGATCGGCGTCTCGAGCTTGTCCATTGCCGCCTTGAAGTCGGCGTCGGCGACGGCCGCGCGCGTCGCCTCGCGCAGCCGGGCCAGCACCGTCTCCGGCGTCGCCTTGGGGGCGAAGAGTCCCGCCCAGATGTAGAACTCGGCGTCGGGATAGCCCAGCTCCTTGAACGTGGGGACGTCTGGCAGCGCGGCCACCCGCCGGTCGCCCCAGCCGGCCAGGGCGCGCAGCTTGCCAGACTTGAGGTGCGGCAGGATCACGGCCGGGCCCGAGGCGAGCGCGTCCACGTGACCTCCGAGGATCGCCGTGAGCGCCGGCCCGGCGCCCGGGGTGGGAATGTGGCGCAGCTTGATGCCGGCGGCGTGCGAGAGCAGCTCCATGGCCATGTGCAGCGTGCCGTAGATGCCCGAGGACGAGTACGAGATCTGTCCCGGCCGCTTGCGGGCGTCCTCGATGAAGTCCCTGGCCGTCCTCCACGGGCTCTCGGCGCGCACGACGAGGATGGTCGGATCGGCCGAGATCAGCGCGATCGGCGCGAACTGATCGACCGTGAAGGCCGGCGGCCGGCCGAAGATCTTGTCGGCCTCGGGGATGATCGAGATGGAGGAGAGCGCGAGCAGCAGCGTGTAGCCGTCCGGCTTGCTGGCGGCCACGAACTGCATGCCCACCGCGCCGGCGGCACCGGTCTTGTTCACGACTCCCACCGGGCTCTTCAGCACTCGCTCGAGCGCGGCCGCCACCGGCCGCGCCGTGAGGTCGGCCACCCCGCCCGGCGGGAAAGGCGCCACCACCGTGATCGGCCGCGAAGGATACGGTTCCTGGGCGGCGGCGGCCAGCGGCACGGCCAGCGTGAGGGCGGCGGCCGTCGCGAGCATGCGGTGGCGGGTCATGAGCTGTCCTCCCCTCTCTCGGCCATGGCCATGCGGGCGCGCCAGTCCAGGCCACGGCGGGCGAACGTGTAGAGGTTCATCAGCACCAGCGTCAGCCCGACCGCCAGCAGCACCGCGGCGATGGGGCGCTGGACGAAGATCCCATAGTGGCCGTCGGACATCGCCAGCGACTGGCGCAGGCTGAGCTCGATCATCGGCGCCAGCACCACGCCCAGCACGATCGGGGCCGTCTCGAAGTCCAGCTTGCGCAGCAGCCAGCCGAGCACGCCCATGACCACCATGATCCACACGTCGACCACGCTGCCGTTGACCGCGTAGACGCCGAGGATGGAGAACACGAGGATGGCCGGGTACAGAAAGGGGTACGGCACGCGCAGGATGTTCACGAACAGCCCGACCAGCGGCAGGTTGAGGATCAGCAGCACCACGTTGCCGACGTACATCGAGGCGATGAAGCCCCAGAACAGCGCCGGCTGCTGCTGGATCAGCAGCGGTCCCGGCGAGACACCGTGCACCATCATCGCCGCCAGCATCACGGCGGGGATCGGTCCCGACGGCACACCGAGCGCGAGCATCGGCACCATCGCGCCCGACGTCGCCGAGTTGTTCGCCGATTCCGGGCCCGCAACGCCGGCCACCGCGCCATGGCCGAACTCCTCGGGCCGGCGGGACAGGCGCTTCTCGACCGCGTAGGACACGAAGCTCGAGATGACGTGGGCGGAGCCCGGCAGGATGCCGACGAGGAAGCCCAGCACCGTTCCCCGCGCGATCGGCGCCGAGGACTGCCGCCACTCCAGGCGCGACGGCAGCAGCTCGCGCAGGCGCGGCTTGATGACGGCCGGCGGGGCCGCCTGGCCCGCCGTGGCCAGGATCTCGGCGACGCCGAACAACCCGACGGCGACGGGGACGACCCCGAGGCCGTCACCGAGCTCCACCACGCCGTAGGCAAACCGAAAGTAACCACTCATCTGATCGATCCCAACCATGCCCAGCAGAAGACCGAATGCCGCCATCGCCATCGATTTCAGCATCGACCCCGAGCTCATGTACGCGAGGACCAGCAGCCCGAGCAGCAGAAGCGCCAGGTACTCGGGGGGCCCGAAGCGCAGCGCGAAGGCGGCCAGCGGCGGCGCCAGGAACATCAGCCCGATCACGCTCACGGTGCCGGCGATGTAGGAGCCAACGGCGGCGATGGCCAGCGCCGCGCCACCCCGCCCCTTGCGGGCCATCGCGTAGCCATCGATGCAGGTCATCACCGAGGCCGCCTCGCCCGGGATGCGCATCAGGATCGAGGTGGTCGAGCCGCCGTACATCGCCCCGTAGTAGATGCCTGCCAGCATGACGATGGCGCGCGTGGCGTCGAGCCCGAACGTGGCGGGCAGCAGGAGGCTGATCCCCGCCAGCGGCCCGACCCCCGGCAGCACGCCGACCAGCGTGCCGACCACGCAGCCCACGAACGCGTAGAGCAGGATCGGCGGCGACAGCGCGACCGAGAAGCCGAGGGCGAGGTTGCCGAGCGTCTCCAGCATCAGAGTCCGAACGGACCCCGCGGCAGTTGCACGCGGAGCAGCGTGTCGAACAGGTAGTACGTCCCCGCCGCCATGCCCACCGCGAAGAGCACCGTGGCGACGGGTCCCTTGCGCTCGACGACGCCGAGGAGAAAAGCGCAGGCCAGCGCCATCGTGAAACGATAGCCGAGGCGCTCCAGCGCCAGCGCGACGAACGCGCACGCGGCCAGGATGGCGAGCGTGTGGCGCCACTCTTGCCAGCGCACCGCGGCCAGCGGGGTGGTGTCGCGACCGAGCGTGACGATCAGCACCCCCGCGCCCAGCAGCACGAGGGCGAGGAGCGCCGGCATGTAGGCGGGCCCCGGGTTCGCGAGCGTGCCGAGCGGCAAGCGCAGTCGCCAGCACTCCTCGAGCACGATCCCCGCCAGGAGCGCGAGGGCCACGCCGCTCACGCGCTCGGTCGTCATCGCGCGGAGATCCTGGCCCAGACGCTCGCCGGGGTGAGCGGCATGTCGAGGTGGCGCACGCCCAGCGGCGCCAGCGCGTCGACGACGGCGTTGACCACAGCCGGGGGCAGCCCGATCGTGCCCGCCTCGCCGAGGCCCTTGGCCCCGAGCGGGTTGAGCGGCGAGGGCGTGTGCAAGTGCAGGATCTCGGCGACCGGCACCTCGTCGGCGCGGGGGATTGCGTAGTCCATGAGCGTGCCCGTCAGCAGGTGCCCTTCGGGGTCGAAGGTGACCGCCTCCATGGCGATCTGCCCCCACGCCTGCGCGAGCGAGCCTTCCAGCTGCCCATCGGCCAGCAGCGGGTTGACGATGGTGCCGGCGTCGTCCACCCACACGATGCGCTCGGGAACGATCACCCCGGTCTCGCGCTCGACGCGGAGGGCGACGACGAAGGCGCCCGAGCTCCACACCTCGCCCGACGCCTCGAAGAAGCGCGTGGCCTCGAGCCCGGGCTCCTCGCCGGCCGGCAGCGCCCCCATTCGGTACGCCAGGTCGGCGACGGAGCGCCACGCGACCGTGCGATCGGGCGCGCCGACGACGTGGAATCCGCCGGGCACGGCCACGACGTCCTCGACGGCCGCCTCCAGAAGACTCGCGGCGAGGCGGCGGCCCTTGTCTCGCACGTCGCGCGCCGCGAGCACGAGGGCGCCGCCGCCGAGGGCCGTGCTGCGACTGCCCGCCGTCCCCGAGCCCTGCGGCGCCCCGGCCGTGTCGCCGTGGCGGACGGTCACGACCGCCGGCTCGACCCCCAGGTGCTCGGCGACGACTTGCGCGAACGTCGTCTCGTGACCCTGGCCGTGCGGGCTCGAGCCGGTGATGGCGGTCACCGCGCCGGTGCGCTCCATGCGCACGACCCCGCTCTCCCAGCCGAGGGCGGCCGGCTCGACGTAGGTCGAGATGCCGATGCCCACCAGCTCGCCGCGGCTCTGCCGCTCGACCTGCGCGCGACGCAGCCCGTCGTAGTCGGCGACGGCGAGCGCTCGCTCCAGCGCCTCGGCGTACGTCCCGGAATCGTAGACCTGGCCGGTAGCCGTCGTGTACGGGAATGCTCCGGACGGGATCAAGTTGCGTCGGCGGATCTCGGCGGGGTCGAGCCCGAGCGCGCGGGCGGCCTCGTCCACGAGGCGCTCGATGAGAAAGGCGGCCTCCGGCCGGCCGGCGCCGCGGTAGGCGCCGACGGGCGGCGTCGTGGTGAGGGCGCCCGTCACCTGGATGTCGACGTCGCGGATCGCGTAGGCGCCGGGCAAGCAGCGGGCGTGGTTGCGCGGGTTGGTGGAGGCCGAGAACGACAGATAGGCGCCGAGCGGCGCGGCGATCCGCGCCCGCAGGCCACGGATGCGGCCGTCGGCCTCGAGCGCCAGCTCGCCGATCGACGCCGCTCCCCGCGAGTGCTGGGTCGAGACGAGGTCCTCCTGGCGTGTGGCGATCCACTTCACCGGGCGCCGCAGCCGGCGCGCGAGCCAGGCGACGAGGGGCTCCTCGCGGTAGGGCCCGCCCTTGACGCCGAAGCCTCCGCCCACGTCGGGCGCGATCACGCGCACGCGTGCCTCGTCGAGGCCGAGCATGCGCGCTACCTCCGAGCGGATGCGGAAGGGTGCCTGCGTCGACGTCCAGAGAGTCAACGCGCCCGTCAGCTCGTCCCAGCTGGCCAGGGCGCCGCGGGTTTCCAGCGGCACCCCGGCCAGCAGGTTCTGCCGCACCGCGAGCTCCACGATGCGAGCCGCCCCGGCGAAGGCGCCGTCGGGGTCGCCGGCCCGCCAGGTCTGGCCGAGCGCGCGGTTGCCCGGCGCGGTGTCGAAGAGCTTCGGCGCGCCCGCCGCCAGCGCGGCATCCGGCGCCGCCACGCCGGGCAGCGGCTCCCAGACGGCAGCGATGAGCGCCACCGCGTCCCATGCCGCGGCCGGTGACTCGGCGACGACGGCGGCGACCGGCGTGCCCTGGGCGTGCACGCGCTCGCTGGCCAGCAACGGATTCGGCGGCACGATCATGTCGCGAAAGAGCCGGTTCACCGGCAGCGGTTCGATGGCGCCGAGCTCGGCGGCGGTGACGACGGCCACGACCCCGGCGGCCTTCCTGGCGCGCCCCACGTCCAGGCGGGCCACGCGGGCGTGAGGGTGGGGGCTGCGCAGCAGCGCCAGGTGCGTGAGACCCGCCGTCGCGAGATCGTCCACGAAGCGGCCGCGGCCGGTGACGAGCGGGGCGTCCTCGCGCCGGCGCAGCGGGCGTCCGATCCAGCTCACCGGCTCAGAGCCCCAGGAACCGCCGGGCGGTGCCGCCCTCGATCTGCTCGCGGGCGGCGGCGGTCAGGCCAGCCTCCGCCACCGCGCCCACGGGATCCGCGCTGCCCATGTCGAAGGGGTAGTCGCTGCCGATCATCACGTGATCGGCGCCGAACTGTTCGACCAGGAACCTGAGATTCGCGGGGCTCAGCGTGAGGGAGTCGAAATACAGCCGCTGGGCGTATTCTCGCGGCGGCCGCGGGATGGCGGCCGGGCCCTCGGGCCGCACCTTCCAGCCGTGATCGAGACGGGCCAGCGTGAACGGGAAGGCGCCGCCGCCGTGGGCGAAGCAGACGCGCAGCGACGGCAACCGCTCGAGGACGCCGCCGTAGATCAACGTGGAGGCGGCCAGCGCCGTCTCCAGCGGGTTGCCCACGATGAGCGGGAAGTAGTACCTGGTCAACCGCTCCTGGCCGGCCAGCGGTGTCGCCGGATGCACGAACACGGCGACGTCCAGCACGGCGCACGCCTCGAAGAAGGGGAACAGCTCGGGGTCGTCGAAATCGCGGCCCCCAGGGCAGCTGCCGATCTCGACCGCGCGCAGGCCCAATCCCTCGCGGCAGGTTCGCAGCTCCTTGATCGCCAGCTGGCAATCCTGCAGCGGCACGGTCGCCATGCCCACGAAGCGGCTCGGATGACGGCTCACCACGCGGGCGACGTTCTCGTTCTGCATCCGCGCGAACGCGGCGGCGGCCCGGGCGTCGGCCCAGTAGCAGAACATCACGGGCGGCGGCGAGAGCACCTGACAGCCGATCCCCATGCGATCCATGTCCTCGATCCGCCGCTCGGCGTTCCAGGAGCGGTCGTCGACGTCGCGGAAGAACTGCTGGCCGGTCATGATCGTCGCCCGGCAGGCGTCGTGCTTCACCAGACGTGGCCACCGCTCCCCACCGAAGCTGCTCGCCCACTCCTCCCATCCCGGCGGAATCAGGTGCGTGTGCAGGTCGATTGGAGCGGGGGTCGGCGAGGCCGGCTCGGGACGTGAGTGGCCTGCGATAGAACCGCGGGGCTCCGTCACTTGTCTTCGACCCGTCCGATCTTTCTCACCACCTCGGCGAGACGCTGGGCGTCGCGGTCCCACCACGTCTTGAACTCGTCGGCGTCCTGATAGGCGATCGGTGTCTGCACCTTGTCCATCGCCGAGCGCAGCTCGGGGTCTTGCACGGCTTGTCGCACGGCCTCGCGCAACGTCTTGAACACCGCGGGCGGGACGGCGCGCGGGGCGAAGAGCCCTGCCCACGCGTAGTACTCGAGGTCGTAGCCGAGCTCCTTGAGCGTCGGCACCTCGGGAAACGCCGCCAGCCGGCTGGCGCCCCAGGTGGCGAGCGGCCGCAGCTTGCCGGCCTTGACGTGAGGGAGCGCCAGGGCCGGAGGTGAGGCCCACAGCGCGGCGTGCTGGCCGAGCACGGCCGTGGTGGCGGGCGCGCCGCCCGTCGTGGGCAGGTGGCGCATCTTCAGGCCGCCGGCCGCCTGCAGCAGCATCTCCAGCGGCACGTGGGAGGCGCCGTAGATTCCCGATGAGGCATAGGTGATCTCGCCGGGCCGCTTGCGAGCGTCGTCCAGCAGCTCCTTGAGCGACTTCCACGGCAGCTCGGCGTTGACGACCAGCACCGTGGGGTCGGCGTTGAGACGCGCGATGCCGACGAACTGGTCGCGCGTATAGGAGGGCGGCCGCCCGAACAGCGCGTCGCGCTCGGGTAGCAGCGAGATGCTCACGAGCCCCAGCAGCAGCGTGTAGCCGTCGGGCCTGGTGATGGCGACCGACTGCATGCCGACGGCGCCGGCGGCGCCGGCCTTGTTGGTGACCACCACCGGTTGCTTGAGGATGCGCTCCAGGCTGGCCGCCAGCGGGCGCGCGGTGAGGTCGGCGATGCCACCGGGCGGAAACGGCACCACGATCGTGATGGGCCGCGTCGGATACGGGTCGTCGGCCCTCGCCGGGGCCGCCCACGCGCAGAACGCCAGCACGATGAGGACGACGCGCAGGGTTATCATCGGCTCTCACTACGCTGGAGGAGGGCCCCGTGTCAACTACAACGGCCGCGCCGTGAGCTTTCCCCTCACCGTCCTCGTGGACGGCGCGCTCACGGGTGTCCTCTACGCGCCCGTCGCGCTGGCCTTCGTCATCGTCTATCGAGCCTCGGGAGTCATCAACTTCGCGCTCGGCGAGTGGACGATGCTGGGCGCCGCCTTCACGGCCACGGGTCTGGTGGTGCCCGGTCTCGGCCTGATGGCCAGCCTGCTCGCCGCTTGCCTGGCCATGATCGCGCTGGGCCTGGCCGTCAACCGCGTCGTGTTCACGCCGCTGGCCGGACGGCCCGTACTCGCCTTCGTCATGGTGACGCTGGGTCTCGGCGCCTTCGTGCGCGGCGCCGGCGCGCTCGCGTTCAGCGGTGTTCCGCGACGGCTCCCCTCACCGCTGCCCGCCGAGCCGCTGGCCGTGGGCGGCGTGCTGATCGCGTCCGACAAGCTGGCCGCGGCGGCGGTGGCGGTCGTGGCGGCGGCGGCAGCCACCTGGTTCTTCCGGCAGAGCCGCACCGGCCTGGCCCTGCGGGCCATCGCCGACGATCAGCAGATCGCCCTGTCGATGGGCATCGACGTCCACCGCCACTTCGCGCTGACGTGGGGCGTCGTGGGCGTGCTGTCGGTCGTCGCCGGGGCCTTGTGGACGTTCGTGACCGGGGGGGGGCTTCGGCGTGATCCTGCTCGGCCTCAAGGTCTTTCCCATCGTCATCGTCGGCGGCCTCGACAGCATTCCCGGCGCGCTGGTCGGCGCCGTCCTCGTCGGCGTGCTGGAGAGCCTCACCGCCGCCTACCTGGGGCCGTCGCTGGGCGGCGGCGTGAGCACCGTCGCCTCGTCCTTGATCCTGATCGCCGTCCTGTTCGCCCGTCCGCACGGGCTCTTCGGCCGTCCCCGCGTCGCGCGCGCGTAACCCCGCGTCCGAGCGGGGAATCGCTCCATCGCGTGCTCGTACTCGGCCTCGGTGACGTCGTCGAAGGCTCGAGAATCCGCCGCGCGCCTCGGCGTCGGGCGGGCGCTCACGGACGAGTCGGATCCGCCGTGGGCGGCCGATAGCCGATCAGCTCCAGCAGGTTGCCGTCAGGGTCCAGGAAGTACAGGCACTCGTGGTCACCCCAGTCGATCGGCGCGTGGTGAGGGATGCCGCGCGCGGCGAAGAGCGCTTGCGCCGTCCGATACTCGTCCCACGAGACCTCGAAGGCGTGATGGCTCTTGCCGAGCGGGTTCGTGATCTGCTCGGGCGAGCCGGGCGCACGATCTGGCTTGAAGAAGAGCGCGCAGCTGCCGTCGCCGTAGTCGAGCAGCACCTGATCGGGCAGCCGCATGCGGACCGTCATGCCGAGCACGTCGGTGTAGAAGCGCTCGGCTCGCGGCAACTCGGCCACGTCGATGCCGAAGTGATCGAGCCGCCGCACCCGCATGCGCCAAGGATAGCGCGTCACGGGGCGGCGGCTCGCAGAACTACGTCAGACGGTCAGCTTACCGGTTGGGCTGAGGCTGCCCGGGCTGACCGGGCCTCGGCGCGTGCTCCGTGCCCTGCTTGTCGTGCTGCGGCTTGTCGTGCTGCGGCCTCTCGTGCTGGCCGCCCTGCTGCTGACCGGGCTTGCCACCCTGTTGCTCACGATCGAGCTGCACGGGACGCCCGCTCTCCTGGGCGTCCTTGTTGTCGTGTTCTTTCACGCGATCCGCCATTGCTGGCTCCTTTCGACGACGATGTCACCGCGCGAGCTTTGCCGCGCGGCACATGACAAGGAGTGCAACGGTCATACCACTGACGAAGGCAGACTATCCGTCGTCGGTATCGCGATTGTAGAAAACGCTCGCGGCCATCTGCGCGAGCGCCCAGGCCGCCGCGTTCCGCACGCCCTCGTCCGCGTCGAGCAGCGCCCGACGCAGCGCCGGCTCGGCGGCGCGGTCGCCGCGGTTGCCCAGGATGAGCGCCGCGTTTCGCGCGAGGCCGGCGCGCCGGGCGCGACTCATGGGGCTGCCGCGAAAGCGCGCGCGAAACGACGCCTCGTCCATCTCGAGCAACGCGAGCAGCGAGGGCAGCGGCGCGTCGGGGACCAGCGCCGGATCGCGCGCCGGCGGCGCCTTGCGGTTCCAGGGGCAGACCTCCTGGCAGACGTCGCAGCCGAAGAGCCAGTCGCGCATCGCCGGCTTCCACTCGTCGGTGATCGCCCCGCGGTGCTCGATGGTGAGATACGCCAGGCACCGGCGCGCGTCGAGAACCCAGGGCGCCACGAAGGCCTGGGTCGGGCACGCGTCCAGGCAGGCGGTGCAACTACCGCAATGCTCGGCGGCGGGCCCGTCGGATACGAGCGCGGCCGTCGTCAGAACGGTGCCGATGAAGAAGTAGGAGCCGCTGCCGACGGCCATGAGGTTGGTATTCTTGCCGATCCAGCCCAGGCCGGCGCGGGCGGCCAGGTCGCGCTCCAGCACCGCGCTGGTGTCCACGGCGGCCCGGCTGACGACATCGCCGCCGCCCGCCTCGCGAAGATACTCCACGACGGCGGCCAACCGCGGACGCATGAGGTCGTGATAGTCGCGGCCCCGCGCGTAGCGCGAGACCGGATCCCAGCTCGGATCGTCCTGACGCGGTCCGTAGGCCAGGGCCAGCGCCACCACCGAGCGGCACCCGGGCAGCAGCCGCGCGGGGTCCTGGCGCTCGGCCCGCGTGCGAGCGAGATATTCCATCCCGTCGCCGTAGCCGGCGTCCAGCCAGGCCTCGAAGCGTCCAGCGTGCTCGGCCGGGCCGGCGGGGCCGACCGCGACGCGGTCGAAGCCGACCTCCAGGGCGCGCGCCTTCACGGCCGCGGTCAGCGCCAGCGTGGTGAGCGTCACGTCCGGCGCGCCTTCACGATCAGGTGGCTGCGTGTCAGCGTCCGTCCTCCCTCCTCGAGAAAGCGCACGTAGTGGAACCAGCGGCCGTCGGCGCGCCAGCGTTCCTGTACGCCGATCGCCGCCGCCAGGGCCGCCTCCACCGAGTCGAAGTGCTGCACCTCACGCTCGACCTCCAGGTGTTCGATCGCGAAGCCGTGCTCGCCGAGCACGCGACGGGCCTGGTCCTCGTCGTACGCGAAGCGCGAGCGGCGGCCGGTCTCACGCCACTGGTCGGCGTGGAAGGCGACGAAGGCCAGCGGGCTTCCGCGCTCGAGCGAGCGGCGGCCGGCCTCGATGATGGCGTCGGACACGCACAGGTGGGCGACGATGAGTCCGGGCGTGGTCCACCCCGTGGCCAGGCCGCGGTAGTCGCCGGCCTTCTCGGCGTCCATGACGACGAACTCGGTGTTCCTCAGGCCGCGGGCGGCGGCGTGGTGGGTCGCCTCTTCGATGGCGGCAGCGTCGCGATCGAGGCCGAGGACGTGGCGACAGTGCGGCGCCAGGGCCAGCGCCAGCCGCCCGGCGCCGGTGCCGACGTCGACCACGTCCTGGCGCCGCAGCGGCTCGGCGACCAGGAGCGACCAGAAGCGCGGACTGACGCCCGCCGGCGCCTCAGCCGGTGACGGCTCCATCGGACGCGCTCGACACGAGGCGCGCGTACTTCGCCATCACGCCGCTGGCGTAGCGCGGCCGCGGGGACTTCACGGCCTTCAGGCGCCGCTTGAGCTCGGCCGCCGACAGGTCGACGTCGAGGCGGCGCTTCTTGATGTCCACGACGACGACGTCGCCCGTCCTGAGCGCGGCGATGGGGCCTCCGTCGGCCGCTTCGGGTGCCACGTGGCCGATCATGAATCCGTGGGTGGCGCCCGAGAACCGCCCGTCGGTCATCAGCGCGACGGTCTCGCCGAGCCCGGCGCCCTGGATGGCGCCGGTCACGTGCAGCATCTCGCGCATGCCGGGCCCGCCCTTGGGTCCCTCCCACCGGATCACCACCACGTCGTTCGCCTTGATCTTCCCGGCCTTCACCGCTGCGAACGCGTCCTCCTCGCGCTCGAAGACGCGCGCGGGACCGCGGTGCAGATCGCGCTTCTGGCCGGAGACCTTGGCCACGCATCCACCCGGGGCCAGGTTGCCGCGCAGGATCACGATGCCGCCCTCGGGCTTGATCGGATTTGCGAGCGCGCGGATCACCTTCTGGCCGGGCGTCTCGCGGGCGGCCCGCGCCTCCTCGCCGATCGTCCGCCCAGTCACGGTCATCTCCTTGTCGTTCAGCAACCCTGCGTCGAGCAGCCGCCGGGCGATCACGCCCATGCCGCCGGCCTCGTACATCTCCGGCGCCGTGTAGCTGCCCCACGGCTTCATGTCGGCCAGCAGCGGCGTCTTGCGGGAGATCCGGTCGAACTCGTCGATCGTCAGCCTGACGCCGGCCTCCTTGGCGACGGCCAGCAGGTGCAGCACCGCGTTCGTCGAGCCACCGGTGGCCATCACGCCGGCGATCGAGTTGTA
Organism: Candidatus Methylomirabilota bacterium; assembly: GCA_046725675.1. Lineage (GTDB taxonomy): Bacteria > Methylomirabilota > Methylomirabilia > Rokubacteriales > CSP1-6 > AR5. The sequence goes on along the minus strand of JBKOZA010000548.1, from coordinate 2,515 downwards.
GAGGGACTTCCTGGTGATGATCTGCCGCGGCGTCAGTCCCTTGCGCAGCACGTCCATGGCGAGCCGGCCCGTCTGGTAGGCGATCTCCTCCTTGTGGGGATCGGGCGCCGGGACGTCGTTGAAGCCCATCGGCGAGACGCCCAGCATCGCGAAGGCCGTGGCCATCGTGTTCGCGGTGAACTGACCGCCGCAGGCCCCCTCGCCCGGGCACGCCGCGCACTCGACGGCGTGCAGCTCCTGGTCGTCGATCCGCCCCGCGTTGCGGGCGCCGATCGCCTCGAAGATGTCCTGCACCGTCATCCGCTTGCCCCTGTACTGGCCGTACATGATGGAGCCGCCGTAGAGCATGACGCTGGGCAGGTTCAGCCGGGCCATCGCCATGACCATCGCCGGGATGGTCTTGTCGCAGCCGGACAGCGTCACCAGGCCGTCGAGCAGATGGCCGCGGGTGACCAGCTCCACGGAGTCGGCGATCCAGTCGCGGCTGATGAGCGAGGCCTTCATCCCCTCGGTGCCCATGGCGATGCCGTCGGTGACCGAGATCGTGTTGAACTCGATCGGCGTGCCGCCGTTGGCCCGGACCCCCTCGGCCACCTTCTGGGCGAGCTTGCGGTGATTCGCGTTGCACGGCGTCAGCTCGATCCAGCAGTGGGCGATGCCGACCAGCGGGCGCGCGAGATCCTCGTCGGTGAAGCCGACGGCGCGGAAGTAGGAGCGAGCGGCGGCGCGGTCGGCGCCGTCGAGCAGGGCGCGGCTCTTGTGACGTGGATCGAACGTCATCGGTCGGCGGCCTCCAGATTGATCGCACTGTGCACGCAGTTGCTGACCACGTCCATCCGCTGGCCGTGCCAGGGGTCGGGCAGACGGCCATTGGTCAGGTACGCGAACGACACTCCCGAGTCGGGATCGGCCCAGCAGTACGACGAGCCGACGCCACCGTGGCCGAAGGTGCGCGGCGAGGCCAGCGAGCCCAGGCCGCGGATGGTCGGTGTGGCGCCGCGCGAGTGGGGACCGAGGCCGCGGTGCATCGGCATGCCCATGTAGTGGTCGACCATGTCGCCCGTGAAGTTGCGGGTGACGTACTGGACCAGGCGCGGCGAGAGCAGTCGCACGCCGTTGAGCGTCCCGCCGGCCGCCAGCATCTGGTAGAAGGCCGCCATCGCGCGGGCCGTCGCGTAGCCCCCGCCGCCCGGGGTGCCGGCCTTGCGGAAGGCGGCGTTGTTCTCCTCGGCCCGCTTCACGAGGCGCGCGCCGTCGGCCGAGGGCTCGTGCATGTCCGCCGCGCGCTTGCCCTCGACCTCCGGGAGCCCGACGAACAGCTCGCCGGCCAGGCCGAGCGGCCCGACGACGTTGTCGCGGATGAAGGTGCGATAGTCCTGCCTGGTCAGGGCCTCGATCAGCACGGCGGCCGTCCAGTGAGCGGCGCGGCCGTGGTAGTGCACGCGCGTGCCCGGCGTGAACTCGAGCGTGAAGTTGCAGACGACCCGACGCAGCAGCTCGTGGTCCTCCCACGCCTCCTTGGGGACGTCGGCGTTGGGGAACCCGCCCTGGTGAGTGAGGAGCTGGATCACGCTGATCGCGCCCTTGCCGTTGGCCTCGAACCCCGGGACGTGCTCGGCGATCGTATCGGTGAAGCGCAGCATCCCGCGCTCGACCAGCAGCCACACCGCGCACGCCGTGATCACCTTCGTGTTCGAGTACAGCAGCCACAACGTATCGTCGGCCGCGGGCTGCCGCGTCGGATCGAGGGTGGCGTCGCCGAAGGTCCGCACCAGCGCCAGCTTCCCCCGCCGCGCCAACGCGATCTGCGCTCCCGGATACCGCCCGTCGCGGATGTGCCCCTCGATGATCTTGGCGAGCCGCTCCAGCGGCTCCGGCGCGAACCCCAACGCCGCCGACGTGGACGAAGCGAGCGGAAAATTCATGGAGCCCTCCGGTGGACTGCGAGTCTAGCCCGATTCGGGCGTGAACGCGAACGCGCGCACTCGGACGGCCCCCGGTGGAACCACCCGAGCGCGCGGGGCGTCTATCCGAGTTTCAGCTGACCGCGCAACGCCTGGACCACTTGGGTTTGCGCCCACTCCATCGCTCGCTTGGTCGGCATGCCGTTCAGGGCCTTGGCCACCATGTCGGGCAGCACGTAGTTGTTCTCCACGCGGCGGATGGCGTCGTTGGGCCGCGACGGCCACCCGCGGGCGTGAGCGGACTCCGCCTCCTTCGGTAGCATCACGAACTTGGGATTCTTGCTCCAGATCGGGTGCTCGGCCAGGTTGCGCAGGGGCGACATGTTGAAGCCGTTGGCGGCGACGATGAAGGCGTCGAAGTTCTCCTTCTTGAACAGGAACTGGATGAACTCCTTGGCGATCTCGGTGTTCTTGCTGAACTTCCAGATGCCGACCGCGTTGATCCCGGGCGAGTTGTGGGAGCCGGCCGGGCCCGCCGGGGTGTTGTGGTGGTTGATGTCGTCGGCGATGGCCATCTTCTCCTTCAGCGCGGTGTTGTACGGGCTGATCGG
>JBKOZA010000547.1:0-2208 GCA_046725675.1 Candidatus Methylomirabilota bacterium | reverse complement strand
TGCGCTTGCCGTCGCCTCTGGCGCCATGGTCGCGAACGTCGTGTCGCACCGGGTGACCCCAGGCCCGGAGCGGCCAGGCCACGAGCCACGGCCCGGTGAGGACTGCGCGTCCCAGAAGGGCTCGGCGTGACAGGTTCACGGCAGGATTCATCTGCAAGGGAGATGCCTCGCGGTGTGGCAGAGCCGTGGCCGTCTGGGCAGCAAAGTGCAGGCTGTGAACAAGAGGGACAGGCTGCTCGGCCGTATCCCGGAGACGCGCGGACTACCGAGACGTCACTTGTTCCCGAGCTCAATCAGCACGTTGCCGTAGGGATCGACCCGCGCGGTCTGGAACGGGTGCACGACGATCGTCGTGTCCGGCACCTGGACGATCGCCGGTCCCGCCACCACGTTACCCGCTCCCAGCCGCTCGCCCCAGAAGACGGGCGTGGGCTCGAAGTCGCCGAGCTCGCTCCAGTAGACGGGCCGGGTGCCGGCCCGCGCCTGGGCCGACGGCTCGCGCTCGCCCTCGCGCGCGGCGACGATGCGCGGCTTGGCGCTGAGCGCCGAGGCGCGCACGCGATACGTGACCACCTCCACGCGGGCCTCGTGAAACCCGGCCCCCTGACCGTAGACGGTCTCGTAGCGGCGATGGAAGTCGGCCACGAGCTGGGCCAGCGCCGCCGCGTCGAGCGGGCCCGCCGGCACCGGCACCTCGACCTCGTTGATCTGGCCCTTGTAACGGACGTCGGCCGTGCGAGCGAGCCGGCCCTGCGCCGGATCGACGCCGTCGGCGCGAAGCTGAGCCCGGCCCTGCTCCTCCAGCTCGGCGAATCGCTGCATCACGCGGGCGCGGTCGAACGGGCTGGGCTGGATGTCGACGGCCTCGTAGATGTGCAGGAGGTCGGCGGAAGCGGCGCCCAGCGCCGACCACAGCGAGCACAGGCCGCCCAGCGGAACGACCACGCTCTGCGCGCCCAGCTCGCGCGCGTAGACGCCGGCGTGCACCGGCCCGGCGCCGCCATAGGCGAACACCACGCAATCGCGCGGGTCGTAGCCCTTCTGCACGGTCGCCTTGCGGATGAGATCGGCCATCTGGTGCTCGACCACGCGAGCGGCGCCGGCGGCGGTCTCCACGAGCCCGAGGCCCAGACGCGTCGCCAGCGGCGCGAAGCTCTCGCGCGCGCGCTCGACGTCGAGGCGCAGACGACCGCCGAGGAACGAGGCGGGATCGAGGTAGCCGAGCACGAGGTCGGCGTCGGTGATCGTCGGCTGCGTCCCCCCGCGGGCGTAGCAGGCCGGGCCGGGCTGGGCGCCGGCCGACAGGGGACCCACCCGCATCGTGCCGCTGATCTCGTCGATCCACACGATCGAGCCGCCGCCGCTGCCGATCGAGCGGATGTCGATGCGCGGCACGAAGTATTCGTACTGGTGGACGACGCTCTGGTAGCTCGCGACCGGCTCGCCGTCCCAGACGAGCCCCACGTCGAACGAGGTCCCGCCCATGTCGGTGGCGATCACGTGCTTGTGGCCGATGATGCCGCCCAGGTACTGGGAGGCGAGCACGCCCGCCACCGGCCCGGAATCGAGCGTCAGGAACGCGCGCCGCGCCGACTCGGCGGCGGGGATCACGCCGCCGCCGCACTGCATGACCTGCAGCGGATAGGCCAGGCCGCTGGCCTGCGCGCGCGACTCGAGCCGGCCCAGGTAGCGCGACATCACCGGGCCCAGGTAGGCGTTCAGCACCGTCGCCACCGTGCGCTCGTACTCGCCCCAGCGCGGGATGAGATCGGCCGAGCAGCACACGAAGACGTGGGGCGCCCGCCGCTCGACCATCGCCTTGACCCGGCGCTCGTGCTCGGCGTGCTTGAACGACCACAGGAAGCAGATGGCGATGGCCTCGACGTTCCTGGCCAGGAGCTTGTCGATGGCCGCCTCGGCCTCCTCCTCGTTCAGCTCGACCACCACCTGGCCCTTGCAGTCCACTCGCTCACTCACCTCGGCGATGAGCGGCTTGGGCACTATCGGGTCCGGCTTGCCGCTCTCGGGGAAGTGCAGCACCTGTACGTTGTTGAGGCCGGGCACCCCGCGGGCGCCGCGCATGATGTGGATGACGTCGCGGTGGCCCCGCGTGGTGATGAGCCCGACCCGGGCGCCCCGACGCTGGAGCATGGCGTTGGTGCCGACCGTGGTGCCCAGGGCCAGGCGCACGGTGTCGCCCAGCAGCGC
>JBKOZA010000546.1:0-1529 GCA_046725675.1 Candidatus Methylomirabilota bacterium | reverse complement strand
CACCGCTGCACGCACACCGCGCTGTCGCCGCGGGGCGAGCTGTACGTCTCCGACGGGTACGGCAACGCGCGGGTCCACAAGTTCGCGCCGGACGGCCGGCCGCTCCTGTCCTGGGGTGAGCCCGGCACCGATCCGGGGCAGTTCAACATCCCCCACAACATCTGCTGCGACGCCGACGGCTGGGTGTACGTCGCCGACCGCGAGAACCACCGCGTCCAGGTGTTCGACGCCGACGGCCGGTTCGAGACGCAATGGACGAACATGCACCGTCCCTCCGGTCTGTTCCTGGAGCGGGGTGCCCACGGCCACTTCTACGTGGGCGAGATCGGCGGCGGCATGGCCGTCAACTACGAGATGCCGAACATCGGGCCGCGGGTCAGCATCTACGGGTCCAGGGGCGAGCTGCTGGCGCGGCTCGGCCACCGTCCCGCCGGCCTCGAGCCGGGCCAGTTCATCTCCCCGCACGGCCTCGCCGTCGACTCGCACGGCGACATCTACGTCGGCGAGGTGTCGTTCACCAACTGGGGCAACCGCTTCAAGGGCCAGCCCCCGCCGCCCGGCCTGCGCAGCCTGCAGAAGCTCGTCAGGGTACGCTGACGACTGGAGGACACATGACAGAGCCGGTGACGCTGACCGTCTTCTCCGATTACGTCTGACCCTGGTGCTATCTCAGTACCGTGCGTATTGAGAAGCTCAGGAGGGAGCACGGGGTGAAGGTCGAGTGGGTGCACTTCCCGCTGCATCCCGAGACCCCGGTCGAGGGTGGCCGCTCGCTGGCCGACCTGTTCGCCGGCCGCAACCTCGACCTGAAATCGGTGCACGCCCAGATGAAGGCGCGCATGGATGCCGAAGGCCTGCCCTACGGGGAGCGCACCCACACCTACAACAGCCGCCTCGCCCAGGAGCTCGGCAAGTGGGCGGACACCCAGCCGGGCGGCGAGGCTCTGCACGATGCGTTGTTCCGCGCCTACTTCGTCGAGGCGCGCGACATCTCGCAGCCGTCGGTGCTGCTGGAGATCGCCGAGCGCGTGGGCCTGCCGGTCGACGAAGCGCGACGGGTGCTGCAGGATCGCACGTTCAAGGCCGCCGTGGACGCCGACTGGGCGCTCTCGCGACGCTACGGCGTGACCGGTGTGCCGACCTTCGTCGCCGGCCGCCGCGGCGTCGTCGGGGCCCAGCCCTACGAGGTGCTCGAGCAGCTCGTGCGACAGGCCGCGAACCCCAGGGAGGGCTGACGTGCTGCCGGCGCCGACCTTTCATCATCTGCACCTGAACTCCGTGGACCCCGACCGGGCGATCGACTTCTACGTGCGCCAGTTCCCGCGCTCCCGCAAGACGCGCTGGGCGGGCCTGCCCGCGCTGGCCGCGCCCGACGACGTGCTGGTCGTGTTCACCAGGGTGGCGACACCGCCCACCACGTCGCCGCAGACCGCCATCTGGCACTTCGGCTGGCACGTCACCGACACCCGCGCGAGCCTCGACACGTACCGGAGTCGGCCCGATCTGGAGCTGCTCCCGCTCTACACCAC
>JBKOZA010000545.1:0-3429 GCA_046725675.1 Candidatus Methylomirabilota bacterium | reverse complement strand
CCGCGGCCGATCACGACCCAGACCTTCGTCGGCAACCACGTGTCGCGGGCGCAGGGCGAGGGCATCGAGCCCGGCGACGTCCGTCCCTTCGCACCCGGCGATCACGTCCGCCATGTCAACTGGCGCGCCACGCTGCGCCTGGGCACGCTGCACGTCACCCAGCACCATCCCGAGCGCAACGCCGACGTCGTCCTCGTCCTGGACACGCTGTCCGAGGTCGGGCCGCCCGGCCGCACCGTCGTCGACGTCGCCGCGCGGGCCGCCGGCGCGCTGGCCGCGGCATACCTGGCCCGCAAGGACCGCGTCGGGCTGATCGAGTACGGCGGTCAGCTGCGATGGGTGCGGCCCGGCTCCGGCCGCGCGCAGTTCCAGCGGCTGCTCGACTGCCTGGTGGACGCCTCGGTCGTGTTCACCTACGTCACCCGCGACGTCGATCTGATCCCGGCGCGCATCCTGCCGCCGCAGGCCCTGGTGCTGGCGCTGAGCCCTTTGCTCGACGCCCGCTTCGTGCGGGCAGCGAGCGACCTGGCCGCCCGCGGCTTCGACCTCGTCGTAATCGCGGTCTCACCGGTGGCGGCGGCCCAGGCGGCCGCGCGCCGGGGCGGGGTGGCCGACCTCGCCGCGCGTCTGTGGACGCTGGAGCGCCGGGCCCAGCTCGCCGAGCTGCGCCAGCGTGGGCTGTCGATCGTCGACTGGGACGGCGTCGAGCCGCTCGACGTCGCGCTGGCTCCGCTGCGCCGACCCCGCCTGCGCCGGGTGCTGGCGTGATGCTGCGCCTGGCGGCGCTGCTGCTCGTGGCGGTGCTGGCGGTGGTGCCCACCGGCGTGCTGGCGGCGGCGCCGGTCACCTGGCTGGCGGGGCTCGTGCTCGTCGTCGGCGGGGTGGGCGCCCTCGCGTTCTCGATCCCGCTGATCACCACCGGCGCCTCGCTGGCGCTGATCACCTACGCGCTGGCGCTGGTGCTCGGCCGGCCGGCGGTCGATCCGGTCCCGGCGATCGCGTTCGGCGCGGCCCTGACGCTGGTGCTCGCGCTGGTGCACTTCGCCGGGCTCGTGCGCGGCGCGAGGGTGCCGCCCACCGTCGTCGCGGCCCAGGTCCGGCTCTGGCTGACGGTCGTCGTGCTCGGCGTGGCGGCGGCGGTCGCCCTGACGGCTTCGGCGGCGCTGCTGGCACCGATACTCGTGGGCGCGCAGCTTCCGGTGGTGACGGCCGCGACGGCGCTGGGGGCGGTGCTGGTCGCCGCCGGGATCATCCGCACGATGGTCGCCCGCTGAAGCGACGCATCCGCGAGCAGACGGCATTGGCGTTGCAGGCACGCAGCCCCGTCGTGGTTTCCGAACTGCACGCTGCCGATCGCGGAGGAGCCCAGCGATGAGTGTCACGCTCGATCCGGACACGGTGCGCGCGCTCGTGGAGGGTGAGCACGGCGATCCCTTCGCCGTCCTCGGTCCCCACCCGGTGCAGACCGCCGATGGCGCCGCCGTCGTCGTGCGAGCGATCGTGCCCGGCGCGACCGCCGTCCGTGTCCTCGCCGAAGGCGCGCGGCCCACCCCGATGCGGGCGATCCACGCCGGCGGGCTCTTCGAGGCGATGCTCCCGGATCGGGGCGCGTCGCTCGCCTACCGTCTCGAGGTGACGCGCGAGGGGCGGGTCACGGAGCTCGACGATCCGTACCGCTTCCCGTCGATGCTGGGCGATCTCGATCGCCACCTTCTCGCCGAGGGCACTCACTACCGGGCGCACGACAAGCTCGGCGCCCACCCGGCGGTGCTGGAGGGCGTGGCCGGCGTCGCCTTCGCGGTGTGGGCGCCGAGCGCCCGGCGCGTGAGCGTGGTGGGCGACTTCAACGGCTGGGACGGCCGATGCCATCCGATGCGCCTGCATCCCGGCAACGGCGTCTGGGAGATCTTCGTGCCGGGGCTCGGTGTGGGCGAGCGCTACAAGTTCGAGATCCGGGGACGCTCGCCGGAGCCGCTCGCGCTGAAAGCGGACCCCTGCGCGCTGGCCTTCGAGGCGGACACGCCGCGGACCGCCTCGGTCGTGACCGCTCTCGACGGCTTCCGATGGCGTGACGAGGCGTGGCTCGCCGAGCGTGCCCGGCGAGAGCCGCTCCACGCGCCGGTCTCGATCTACGAGGTTCACCTCGGCTCGTGGCGTCGCGTGCCCGAGGAGGGCGACCGCTTCCTGGACTACCGCGAGCTGGCCGAGCAGCTCGCCGAGTACGTCATGGACCTCGGCTTCACGCACGTCGAGCTCCTGCCGCTCATGGAGCACCCGTTCTACGGTTCGTGGGGCTATCAGACCATCGGCTACTTCGCGCCCACCCGGCGGTATGGCGGCCCCCGCGACCTCATGGCCTTCGTGGACCACCTGCACGGGCGCGGTATCGGCGTCATCCTGGACTGGGTGCCGGCCCACTTCCCGCGCGACCCGCACGGGCTGGTGTACTTCGACGGCACCCACCTCTACGAGCACGCCGACCCCCGCCAGCGCGAGCATCCCGACTGGGGCACGCTGATCTTCAACTACGCGCGCCGCGAGGTCGCCAACTTCCTGATCGACAGCGCGCTGTTCTGGCTGGAGCGCTATCACGTCGACGGTCTGCGCGTCGACGCCGTCGCCTCCGCCCTCTACCTGGACTACTCGCGGGCGCCGGGCGCGTGGGTCCCCAACGAGTTCGGCGGCCGCGAGAACCTCGGGGCCGTCGCGTTCTTCCGCCGGCTGAACGAGGTCGTGCACGGCGCTCACCCCGGCGTCATCGTGGCCGCCGAGGAGTCGACCGCGTGGCCGATGGTCTCGCGCCCGACGTACCTGGGGGGCCTCGGCTTCGGCTTCAAGTGGAACATGGGCTGGATGCACGACGTCCTGGACTACCTGAGCCTGGACCCGGTGCACCGGAAGTATCACCACAACCGGCTGACCTTCGGCCCGCTGTACGCCTGGACCGAGAACTTCGTGCTGCCGCTCTCCCACGACGAGGTCGTGCACGGCAAGGGCTCGCTGCTGGCCCGGATGCCCGGCAACGACTGGCAGCAATTCGCCAACCTGCGCGCGCTCTACGCGTTCATGTGGAGTCACCCCGGCAAGAAGCTGCTCTTCATGGGCGGCGAGCTGGCCCAGCGGCGCGAGTGGCACCACGACCGGAGCCTCGACTGGCACCTGCTCGGCGAGGGGCCGTATCACCGCGGGGTGCAGGCCCTGGTGCGCGATCTCAACGCGCTCTACCGGCGGGAGCCCGCTCTCCACCAGCTCGACGCCGAGCCGGCGGGATTCGCCTGGGTCGACTGCGCCGACTGGGAGCAGAGCGTGGTCTCGTTCGTGCGGCGCGCCCGCGACGCCGGCGACTTCGTGCTGGTGGTGTGCAACTTCACGCCGATCCCGCGCCACGCCTACCGGGTCGGGGCCCCGGCGCCGGGCTACTACCGTGAG
>JBKOZA010000544.1:0-1620 GCA_046725675.1 Candidatus Methylomirabilota bacterium | reverse complement strand
GGCTGCCCTCGTGATCCTGCTGGAGGGTCAAGAGCCGGCGCGCGCGGTCCGGGTGGCCATCGCGGTGGCCGCGTACGTGCTGGCGCTGCTGATGGTCTCGACCTTCCGCTACTGGTCGTTCAAGGAGATCGATTTCGCCCGCCGGCGACCGGTGGAGACGCTCCTGGTCGTGGTGCTGGCCGTCATGATCGTGGCCACGATGCACGAGGTCTTCCTGTTCCTGGTCTTCGGCGGCTACGCACTCTCGGGGCCGGTGCGGTGGCTGGTCGTCGGCCGTTCGCCCGCTCCTATCGCCGAGCCGATGTCGGGCAAGGAGCTGCACTAGGAGCCATCATGGAGGACGCGGGCCCATGAGCGTGGTCAAGATCGCCGTGCTGCCCGGGGACGGCATCGGGCAGGAGGTCACGGCCGAGGCGGTGCGTGTCTTGAAGGCGGTCGCGGGGTCGAGCGGCACCTCGTTCGAGTTCGAGCCGGCCCTGGTGGGCGGCGCCGCCATCGATGCGACCGGCCGGCCGCTGCCCGCCGAGACGCTGAAACTGTGCCAGTCGGCCGACGCGATCCTGTTCGGCTCCGTCGGCGGACCGAAGTGGGACAACCTCCCCCAGGAGCAGCGGGCCGAGCGCGGGCTCCTGGCGCTGCGCAAGGAGCTCGACCTCTACGCCAACCTCCGGCCGGCCACCTGCTTCCCGATGCTGATCGACGCCTCGCCGCTCAAGCGTCCGGTGGTCGAGGGCACCGACATCATGGTGATCCGCGAGCTCACCGGAGGGCTGTACTTCGGCGAGCCGCGCGGGCGCACGCCGCTGGCCGGCGGCGGCGAGCGCGGCGTCAACACGATGGTGTACACGACCGCCGAGATCGAACGGGTGGCCCGGGTTGGCTTCGAGGTGGCGCGCAAGCGCCGCCGGCGTCTGGCCTCGGTCGACAAGGCCAACGTGCTCACGGTGTCGCAGCTCTGGCGAGAGGTAGTAACGCGCCTGGGCCAGGAATACCCCGACGTCGCGCTCGAGCACGTCCTGGTCGACAACTGCGCGATGGCCCTGGTCCACAAGCCCACCCACTTCGACACGATCGTGACGGAGAACACGTTCGGCGACATCCTGTCGGACGAGGCGGCCATCCTGGCCGGCTCCATGGGCATGCTGCCCTCGGCCTCCATCGGCGGCCGCGTCGGCCTGTACGAGCCCGTTCACGGCACCGCCCCCGACATCGCCGGGCAGGGCGTCGCCAATCCGATCGCGGCGATTTTGTCGGCCGCGATGCTCCTGCGGTACTCTCTCGACATGGCGCCCGCGGCCGACCGGATCGAGGGCGCCGTGCGGCGGGTGCTGGAGCAGGGGCACCGCACGCGCGACATCGCGGCGAAGGGTGACCGGGCCATCGGCACCAAGGACATGGGAGACTTGATCGTTCGCGACGTGGAAGGGCAGGCCCGATGAGCGCCGGCGTGACCGTGGCCGTCGTGGGCGCCACCGGGGCGGCCGGCCAGACCACCCTGCGCATCCTGGAGGAGCGCAAGTTCCCGGTGCGCGAGCTGCGCTGCTTCGCCTCCGAGCGCTCCGTCGGCACGACGGTGCCGTTCGCGGGGGAGCCGGTGAAGGTCCAGCGCGTGGAGGCGGC
>JBKOZA010000543.1:0-9345 GCA_046725675.1 Candidatus Methylomirabilota bacterium | reverse complement strand
GGGTTGGCCGGCTGGGCCACCCCGGCCGGCGGTACGAGGAGGCAGGCGACCAGAATGAGACTTATCGTCCTGAAAATTAAATCTTTATTCGAGGGGGCTGGACGAATTTGACGCAATGGCGTATTGTCCCTGTTTCACGATCGAAGGGTCAAGGAAAAAGGCCACCTTTTTGGCTACTTTCGCGGTACTTTCACCGGCTCGGCGCGCGGCGCGACACCTTCCGGAATGAGTCCCAAGATCGCGCGGTTGGTGCTGGCGGCCGGGATTCTTTTCGCCTTTGCCGGCCTTGGGTTGGCCCTCTACGCGTGGCTGACAGTCGGTCGAGTCCGCCCCGTGGCTTCCGCGTCGTCACCAAGCGCCACGGCGGACGCCCTGCAGGCGGCATTCGTCACGGTGGCCGAGAAGGTAAGGCCATCAGTCGTGAACATCGGGACCGTGCAGGTTTCGCGCAGCCGCCGGGCCCCGCTCGTGCCCGGCCCGGGCACCGACGACCCGTTCTTCAAGGACTTCTTCGATCAGTTCTTCGGTCGCCGGGGGCCAGGCCCGCGGGAGGAGTTCCGCCAGCCGGGCCTGGGCTCCGGGGTCATCATCGACAAGCGGGGGTTCGTGTTGACCAACTTCCACGTCATCCGCGGCGCCGACAGCGTGACCGTGAAGCTCCCGTCCAATCAGGAATTCCAGGGGCGAATCGTGGGCACGGATACGAAGACGGACCTTGCGATCATCCGGTTCCAGCCCGAGGGCGACCTGCGGGTCGCCACCCTCGGCGACTCCGATCGATTGCGGGTCGGCGAGTGGGCCATCGCCATCGGGAACCCGTTCGGGCTGGATCAGACGGTCACCGTTGGCGTCGTCAGCGCGACCGGCCGCTCGGAGGTCGGCATCGCGACGTATGAGAACTTCATCCAGACCGACGCCTCGATCAATCCGGGCAACTCCGGCGGCCCCCTGGTCAATCTGCGCGGCGAGGTCATCGGCATCAACACCGCGATCGTGGCAACCGGCCAGGGGATCGGCTTCGCCATCCCGGCCAACATGGCCAAGCGGGTGACGGCGCAGCTGATCGATCGGGGGAAGGTGACGCGGGGCTGGATCGGCGTCTCGCTGCAGCCGCTGACCGCCGAGCTGGCCCAAGGCCTCGGTCTGGACTCAACGCGCGGCGCGATCGTCGCCCGAGTGCACCCTGGTAGCCCGGCGGACACGGCCGGCCTGCAGGCCAACGACGTCATCGTCAAGTTCGGCCCGACGCCCGTCGACGACTACCACCACCTGCAGCGTCTGTCGTCCGACGCCGAGCCCGGAACCAGCGTCCCGCTCGAGATCGTCCGCAAGCGAAGCCACAAGACGGTCACGCTCAAGGTCGCCGAGTCGCCCGACTCCTCCCCGGCGCCCCAGCCACCGCCTGCTTCGTCGGGTTCCCGCTAGCGCGGTCCCGGCCGGCATCAAGCACCGGGGCCGCGCAGGACGTGCGTGGGCGCGGCCTCGTGCTCAACGCTACGCCACGAATGGCGGGATAGGCGGGATCTCCACCTGCTGGGTGCGGACGTCGCGCACCCCCGGGACGGTGCGGGCGACGTCGACGGCGCGATCGAGAGCGGTCGTACCCTCGAGCGTCACCACGCCACCCTGAGCCTCGACGGTGATGCGATACCGCCGCGTCTCCGGGTGCGTCGCCAGCGCCACCTGCACCCGGGACGCGAGCGCCCGGGACGCGATGATCTGCCGGCCGGCGTCCGCCGTGGCCATCTCCGGCCGCTGCGTGAGGGCCTCGATCATCTGGACGATCGCGTTGTAGGGGAGCGCCTCGGTGTTCACCATGAGGTCGTAGAGCAGCGGGTCGGAGATCTCCACCTCGTAGAGATATCGCATCCGACCGGCCTTCTCGTTGTCGTCGCTGCGCACCAGCGCGGCGGCCGCCTTCTGGTTGTAGGTCTCATGGGTCGTCGCGGCCTGCCGCTTGATCCACCGCCGGACCCGGTGCTCGAAGGGCGCGATGAGTCGCACGCGCAGCACGTGGGGGACGCCGCGCAGCAGCCATTGGCCACCGCCGCGCATCAGCACGGCGTTGTCCAGCTCGGCCAGCTCGAGCAGCGTCGTCTGCAGCACGGTGATGTGATGGCGCGTCTCGGTGTCGAAGCGCTCGAAGAACGACGGCTTGGACTCGTCGAGATGGGAGAGCTTGTCCTCGGCGAGACCGTAGCGCAGCGCCGCGTCCTGGAGCAGCTCCTGGTCCACGTACCGGTAGCCGAGGCGCTGTGAGAGCGCCAGTCCGATCTCGGGACCGCCGGCACCCAGCTGGTGCGAGAGAACGATGATGGCCATGGCTCACCCCCGATACTTTTCCTTGAGCGACTTTGGCGCGATCGCGATGCGCTTGCCGGCGACGTCCTCGAGGATGTAGACCTCGTCGGTCAGCGACCCGCTCGCGAAGACCTCGAACACGTCCAGCGCACGTTCCAGGCCGCCCTCGGGGCGCCCTTCCATGAGTGCCTCGACGGCCGCGCGGGCCAGTCTCGTCATTCATCCCCCCCGAGGCCGCTCAACGTACCACCGAAGCCTGCGGCAGACCAGCCACCGGCCGGCGCCTTCCGGAGCGCCGCGCGCTCTCAGCCCACTCGACGAGCGGCGACGACGGCCTCGGCCGAGCGCCGGGGCGGGGACGCACCGTCGAGGTCGGGAACGAAGGAGTAGGGCACGCCGGGGCCGGTGGGGACCACCGCGATCCCGGCCGCGTGCGAGGCGACCGGAGCGATACGGGCCAGGAATGCCGGCACGTCCGCCCGCGCCACCAGGAAGGCCGCCGACGCGGCCACGTTCCCGGCGCTGCCCGAGGGGTGGTACTGCCACCGGGGGAGGCCGGCTCGCTCGGCCAGGGCCTCGGCGAGCGAGCGCAACTCGTATTCGTGCCGGTGGGGTGGCGCGCCATCTGCGTGATCCCGGCCGGGCGTCTGCCTGGCGATCACACCGTCGAGCCGGAGCAGCTTAACCGTGATCTCCACGCACCCGCGCACTGACGCCAGCGCCGCGGCGACCACCCGACCGTGGGCCGCCACCCAGTCGACGAGCGTGGTAGCCGGTATCGCCACGCCGTACCGGAGGGGAAGGACGGCCGCGGCATCGGCCACGGTGGCAACGACATCCTGGTGGAGCGCGAGAGTCCGGGGGCTGGCCGGGGGGACGATGTCGAGCAAGCTGCCGAGCAGGACCATGGAGTCGACGCGCCGAGGGACGACCGACGCGCCGCCGATACCAGCCGTGGGGGGACGCCAGCGGGCGGGCAGTCGCTCGAGGACGGCGTACAGGTAAAAATTCACGGTGGCGGCGCCGCCAGGTCGGAAGGTTGCAGCATCACTGCTCCTGTGCCCGTGAAGGCCCGACGGTCGTTTCAGAAGCGGCCTCGATCGATCGCTCGCAGCGTACCGGCGCCCTCGGGGTCACGTCAAGGCCCTCGACCGGTGTGTGCCATAATCGAGCGTCGTGGGTGTCCGGACGGCAGTGCGTTCGCTGCTCGCCTTCGGCGCGATCATGGCGGGAGGCGTTGTCGCGGTGGCGGGCCCTCCCGTCGAGCTGCCAACGCGCCTGCCCGAGCCGGCGCGCGCTCGAGTGGCGCCCGTCACGACCAACCCCTCGCTGGCCGTGAAGATCGACGGTGAACCCTTCGTCGGCCGCCGCGAAGTGTTCGAATTCCTGCTGGATCATCCGGCGTTCGCCACCCACGTCACCCGCGCGCTGAAACTTGCGCGCTATCGGATCTGGCAGACCGCGAGCGGACTGGGCATCGACGACGGCTGGGGTACCGTCGGCACCTTCGAGCTGGTCCACGCCGCCGAGGGTCTGCGGCTGATGTACGCCCGGGGCGTGTATCACCACCGGATCCTCCCCGACATCAACGGACAGGCCGTCGTGGTGATCGACTACGGGACCCAGCCGGCACCCCTGGGGCGCAGCCTGATCAGCGCCGCGGTCACCGGGTTCGTCAAGCTCGACAGCCGCATCCTGGCCGCCGCCAGCAAGCTGGCCACATCGGTGGCAACGGCCAAGGGGGAGAAGGAGGCGAGACGCCTGGTCAATCTGTTCGCGAAGACCACGCGGGCGATCGACGCCGACCCGGCCGGCGTCTTCGACAAGGTCCGGCAGCAACCCGATGTGCCGGCGGCCGAGCTGGAAGAGTTCCGCCGGCTGCTCAATCTCCCCGCCGCCGCGACGCCCCGGTCGAGCGCCGAGCGCTAGCCGCCCGCGCGCGGCGCGCCCGCGAGAGCCCCTGCCGGAATCGGGGGAGATCGGGTCCTAGCCGCAACGCCGCTTGCCAGGCCTCCACGGCCGCCTCGTAGCGCCCCTGCTCGTGCAGGGCGCGGCCCAGACGTGCGTGAGCATCGGCATGCTCGGGCTTGGCGTCGAGCACCGTGAGCGCCGCCGCCTCGAGCTCGGGCCACTTTCCCTGCTCCTCCAGCGCCTGCCACAGGTCGAAGTGCGCCTGGGCCGCGTCCGCACTGAGGTCGATGACCGCCCGGGCTGCCTGCTCGACCTCCTCCCACCGCGCCTGCCCGACCAGGACCCGCATGAGTCCAAAGCGCGCCGCCAGCGAGTCGGGCTTCACCCGCAGTGCCGCGCAATACGCCGTCTCGGCCTCTGTTGGCTTCGCCTGCTCGAAGAGAAGCTCGCCGAGGTCGCAGTGGGCCCGAACGTAGTCCGGCTTGAAGCGTATGGCCGTCTCGAAGGCGGCCTGGGCGTCGGCGTGGCGACCTTGCCAGTAGAGGGCGACGCCGAGTCCGCGGTGCAATGCCGGATGCTCGGGCGCCTGCTCGAGGGCTTCGCGATAGGCTGCCTCGGCTTCCGCGTGGCGGCCCTGGCGGCCGAGACCGAGAGCGACGTTCGCCCGCGCCCGGATGTGGTCAGGCTCCACCCGGATGGCCTCTCGCAACGCACGCTCGGCGTCGGCGTGACGGCCCTGCCGGCCGAGGGCGACGCCGAGCTCGTAGAGCAGGTCGCCGTCGTCTGGGCGCAGCGCGACGGCACGTCGGAACGCCGCCTCCGCCTCTGCGTACTGCCCGAGCGCGCCGAAGGCCAGACCCTGTCCCCCATGCAGATCGGCGTCATCGGAGTCCAGCTGCAGGGCTTCAGCGTAGGCTCCCGTGGCCGCGCTCCAGCGCCCTTGCCGCCGATAGGTCGTGGCCAGGGCCACCCAGGCAGCCAGGAAGCGGGGTCGCAGGCGGACGGCCTCCAGCAGCGCAACCGCCGCGTCGTCGAAGCGGCCCTGGCGCTCCAGCGCGACGCCGAGGTGAAAATGGGCGCGCGCTTCCCCGGGGGCGAGCCGGATCGCGTCACGAAAGGCGGCGGCCGCCTCGGCGAAGCGATGACGACGCCGCAGGTTCAGCGCAAGCGCCTCGCTCAGGCCCGGACTTTCGGGCCGACGTCGTAGGGCGGCCCGCAGGGCCGGCGTGGCCTGCGCCGCCCGCCCTTGACGCTCCAGCGCCAGCCCCAGGCCGAGGTGGGCGCGCGCGTCCTGAGGTGAGCCCTCGATCACCGCACGAAAGGTCTCGGCCGCCTCGCGATGACGGCCCTGCTCGAGGAGCGCGTTCGCCAGCTCCAGACGAAGAGCGGGGTCGGATGTCGCGCCCAGCGAGTCGCGCGCGACGACCTCGGCGTCGGCGGGTCGACGAAGGCGTCGAAGCACGCGCGCGAGGTTCAGGCTCGCCAGGGCGTTGCCAGCCTTGAGCCGCACGGCCTCCTGCAGGGAGTCGGCCGCGCCGCGGAAGTCACCCTGGCGCTCCAGGGCAAGCCCCAGGGCGAGGTGGGCCTTGGCGAAGTCGGGCCGCAGCCTCACGGCCTCCCGATACGCGCGCGCGGAGTCCGCGAACCGGTCCTGCTCGAACAGCACGGAGCCGAGCTCGGCGTGTGTCGACGCGATGGCAGGAGCCTGCTCGAGCGCCGCCCGCAGCAGGGGCTCGGCTTCCTGGGGCCGCCGCAGTCGCCGAAGCATGACCGCCAGCTCGACCGACACCCGAGCGTCGCCGGGCCGCCGGCGCAACGCTTCGCGGAACGCGGCCTCGGCCTCGAGGAACCGGCCGCCGACACTGCGGGCGCGAGCCCGGTCACACCAGCGCTGGAAGTCGTCCATGTCGGTCGCCGGCAGACGCGAGACCGGTCTCGAGCCCGTCCGGCGCGAGCGCTATCCTAACAGGCGCTCGCGCCCGCAGAGAAGGTCAGGCCACGCGGGTGCGCTCCGTGGCCTCGAGCTGGAGACGGTCGACGATGACCACGTCGGGACGCACGTGACTCGCCTCCTGCTCGACGAGGTGCAGGACTCGGTCGCGGTACTCCGGATCCGGAACGCGGCCGACCACCTCGAGGCGAGCGGGGGTCCCCGACCACCACGGCACCTGGGCGGTCGGAGTCACGGCCAGACCGAAGAGGCTCGCGTCGCGCAGGAGCGCGTCGGAGACCTGCGCTTGCAGGTGTACCGCCTCGGCCTCGCGCTTACGCTTGAGATCGTAGAGCTTTACGCCGATGCCAACGACGACCAGCAGACCAACGAGGAGAACGAGCACGGTGGCCGTGGGTCCCATTTGCATGGCAGCACCCTCCGGCGAAGCGAGGGCAGCAATGGGGGTGCCAGCGGGGCGGTGATTGCAAAGTCTACGCGGCGGGGCCGGGGGAAGCCCCCTAGCGCCTCTGTCCGAAGATGGTCGCGAGCATGTGGTCCAGATATCGGAAGTCGAACGGTTTCGGAACATAACCGAAGGCGCCGTTCCGCAGGGACTCGGCCGCCATCGTGACCTGCTCGCTGGCCGTGACCATGATGACGGCGATCGACTCGTCGATCTGCTTGATGTCCTTCAGGACCTCGACGCCGTTCATGCGCGGCATGTTGATGTCGAGCATGACGACGTCGGGTCGCTCGCGCAGGATGGCGCCCAGCGCATCGGCGCCGTTGAGCGCCGTCTCCACATCGTAGTCGCTCTTGAAGTGCTCGGTCAGGACCTCGAGGATGAGCGGCTCGTCGTCCACGATGAGGAGTCGCCGGCGCGGACTATCGGTCATTCTCCGACCATAGGTCGAGGCCACGTCGGAGGTCAAGTCGGCCGTGCTCAGTCCGCGTGAAGTCCGCGCGGACCTTGCCCAACGAAGAGGTCTTCCAGGGACTGCCGGACGGGCTGCACGCTGACCAGCCGCGCGCCACAGACGCGGGCCGCGGCCAGGGCGTCGTCGACCTCGCACTCGGATGGCACGTCGATTCGGGCCCCAGCCGGCGTGCCCATGACCCGGGCGCCGTCGACCTTGCGGAGCGCCTCCTCGAGCATGACCATCGGCGCGCCGACCACCGTGATCTCCAGGTGCCCCGCCCCCTCCTCGCGCTGCCGCAGGTCCTCGAGCGGACCCAGGTGGGTGAGGCGGCCCCGGGAGAGGATGGCCACGCGGTCGCACAGCACCTCGATGTCCGCGATGATGTGGGACGAGAAGAACACGGTGGTGCCGCCGGCCCGCAGCGACGCGATGAGGTCCCGGACCTGACGGCGGCCGATGGGATCGAGCCCGCTCATCGGCTCGTCGAGGACGACGATCTCGGGGTCGTTGACGAGCGCTTGCGCGAGGCCGACCCGCTGGAGCATGCCCTTCGAGAACTTGCGGAGCTGTCGATTCCAGGCGCCCGCGTCCAGGCTGACGCGCTCGAGCAGGGCGGCGGCCCGGGCCCGGCGCGCGCCGGGCGCGAAGCCGAACAGCTCCGCACAGTATTCCAGGAACTCGCGGGCCGTCAGGTAGTCGTAGAAGTAAGGCGACTCCGGCAGGTAGCCGATGCGCGCGTGAACGGCGACATCGCCGGCGTCGTGACCGAGGATCCGCGCGCGGCCGGCGGTCGGGGCGATCAGGCGCATGAGAATCTTGATCGCCGTCGTCTTGCCGGCCCCGTTGCCGCCAAGGAACCCGAAGACCTCGCCGGGCTCCACGGTCAACGACAGGCCGTCCAGCGCCCGGGTCCGACGAAGGCTCAGGAACCCGCTCGGATAGTCCTTGGTGAGCCCGTCGAGCTCGATCGCGCTCATCCGCGTGGCACCGTGGAGGCGCGATGCAGCGTCACGTCGCACCCGAGCGGACTCACGACCAGCACGTAGGGAGCGCCCGACGGATCGATCGGAGGCCCCTGGGGATCGACGGTGAGTCCGGCGGCCCGCAGGCCGGTCGTCACGTCGCTCCAGGCCCGGGGGCAGCGTCCGGTCGCGCCGACGAAGCTGCTGAGCACGCTCCGGATGGCGTGACGCTCCTGCAGCGAGCGGAGCTCCATGAGCCGCTTGAGGGCCCACTGCTTGACCTGGGGATCCTGCGCCTGCTCGTACATGCGCGCGTACATCGCCTGGGCGACCTGCGGGTCGTCCCCCCGTTGCTCCATCCGCTCGGCCATCCGCGCCATCCACGCCGCGGTCGTCATGCGGGCGCCGCGCCGGAACGCGTCGGCGGCCGCCAGGTAGTCGCCCCGCTGCCAGTAGATGTAAGCGAGCTGCTGGTGCAGGTACCACTGGTCCGGGTTGGCCTCGATACCCCGCTCGAGCAGCGCGAGGGCCGCGTCGACGTCGACCGCCGGCAGGACGACGGCGGCAAACTCGTACACCGCCGTGAACCTCGGATCGAGCGTGGTGATCATCTCGATGAGGCGAACGAGCACCCGCGGGTTCACCGCATCGATGCGGTCCAGTTCCACGGCGGACCGCGCTCGGCCGGGACTCCCCTGCGCTTGCTCCAGCTTGCGACCGACGTACTGCAACGTCGCCAGCCAGTACCAGTCGGCCGCCAGCCCGCCGAAGCCAGCCGTGAGACGACGCGCGACCTCCGGCGAGAAATAGGGCGCGTCGTCCTCGACGGCGCTCCGCAGCGTCGGGCTTCCGGCGTCGAGCACGCGGGCCAGCGCGACGCTGGATCCGAGGGCGAGCACGACCGTCAGCACGAGCGCGACGCTTCGACGCGGCAACCAGCAGAGCAGGGCCGTCGCGCGGGGATTCACTTGAAGTCCCGCCGGGCAAAGAGCAGGGCGGCCGCCGCCAGCAGTGCGACGTCCCAGGCCACCGCGTAGGCGAGCGCGGTGGCCAGGTAGGCCGGGGTCGGCGCGATGCCGTGCGCCGCCGGCGTGATGAGCGTGAAGGTCGACAGGTTGGGCAGCGCGTAGTGGAGCCCGAGCAGCACGGCGCGGGCGGCCGTCGCGTCGAAGAGCGCCGCGAAGCCCTTGAGGTCGGCCGTGAAGTGACCGATCAGGAACACCGCCAGCGAGCCGAAGAGCGCGAAGATCGGCGACGAGAACGCCGAGAACAGCAGCGCCACTCCGGTGAGGACGGTGAGCTCGAGGTAGATGAGCGC
>JBKOZA010000542.1:0-1845 GCA_046725675.1 Candidatus Methylomirabilota bacterium | reverse complement strand
TTCGCGATGCCAGCCGGGATCGAGACACTCTGACGGATTGTTCGCTCTGTCTCAGGCATGGCTGCATCCTAGACCCCAATGCACCACTCGGCATCACCGC
The DNA here is from genome assembly GCA_046725675.1 of Candidatus Methylomirabilota bacterium. GTDB lineage: Bacteria > Methylomirabilota > Methylomirabilia > Rokubacteriales > CSP1-6 > AR5. Next base: position 1,745 of record JBKOZA010000542.1, on the reverse strand, counting down.
GGCGCCGTCGCTCCCGCCCCGTTTGGGTCGTGGACCCAAGGCGCCGACGCAACCCAAGGCGCCGCCGCGAGCGCGCGTCATTGGTTCGATTTCCTGGTGCCTATCGCCCCCTATGCAGTGGCGGAGAGAGCGGTCGGTTTCCGGCGATCGCGAAAAGGCCCGCTAGAAAGCGATTTCGTTCTGAACACGCCGTCTGAATTGCGGCCCCGCCGGGAACGGTCGAAACCCCCGCGAGCGCGGTCCACGAGCGGGATGCCGATCAACCGCTCGGCATTGTCGAGGTACGGGAGCGCATGGCGATTCGAGCATTCGGCGGGCCCCGGTGGCTCGCCCGACGCTCTTCCCGTCAAGGCATCACCGCCACTGCCATACATTCCGCAGACTCATGCCAGCCAGGACAAAAGATCGTTTGAGAGCACTCGCGGGTGCCACCGACAATGCGATGGCGATGAGCGTTCTCGTCAACAACGGTCGGCATGAGGGGAGGCAAACCCGGTATGCGACAAGCTGAACTCCTGGTCGTGGGCGCTGGCCCGTACGGCATCGCGGTCGCCGGCTATGCGAAGTCGCTCGGCATCGATGTGGTGGTCGTTGGCAAGCCGCTCGATCTCTGGAAGACGAACATGCCGCGAGGCATGTTCCTCCGATCAGCCCCGGACTGGCATCTCGACGCTCGCAACGTCGCGACGTTCGAGGCCTATCTGAGCCAGCGCGGCCCCGGGGTGCATCAGGCGCGACCGGTGGCCCTCGAAACCTTCCTCGACTACGCCGGCTGGTTCATGGGGTACTACGATGTGGTGTGCCACGCGGCTCACGTGACACATTTCGCGCGGACCCCCGACGGCTACATGGCAACGCTCGACGACGACCGCGTCATCCGCGCCGACCAGGTGGTGCTCGCCCTGGGATTTGGCCTCTTCAAATGGTATCCGCGCGAGCTCGTCGACACCTTGCCGGCCGATTCCTTCCTCCACACCTGCGATGCGATCGACCTGGAACGCTATCGCGGGCGCCGGGTGCTCATCGTCGGAGGGCGACAGAGCGCCTTCGAATGGGCGGCATTGATGAACGAGTGCGGCGCCAACGCGATTCACCTGACATACCGGCACGTCACCCCGAAATTCACCGAGCCGGACTGGTCGTGGACCTTGCCCATGGCCCGACGCCTACTCGATGACCACGGCTGGTGGCGCGATCTGCCGAGCCAGGATCGTCAAGAGATCGTCGATCGATTCTGGGCCACCGGTCGTCTCACCCTCGAACCGTGGCTGGACGCCCGCGTGCATCGACCGAATATTCACCTCCACGAGCTGACCTGCATCGTCGCGGCCACGCGGCGCCCGGATCGGACGCTGGACGTCGTGCTCGACGATGGCAAAGCGATCAACGTTCACCACGTGGTGCTCGCCACAGGCTATCGACCGAATATGCGCCGCGTCGCCTTCCTCGACCGCGCGTCCATTGTCGATGCGCTCGCGGTGCGGGAGGGCTATCCAGTGCTCGATGCGGAATTCCAAACCAGTCTCCCCGGCCTCTACGTCACCGGGCTCGCCGCCACCCGCGATTTCGGCCCGTTCTTCGGATTCACGGTGGCCTCTCCGATTGCCGCCCGGATCATCGGCGATACGGTCGCGACCTGCATTGGTTCGGCCGCTGTGCTGTAATGATCCAGCTCTCTTTGCCGCAAGAGGTCGGTAGAGCCGATGGAGAAGCGTCAGACACCGCGGTTGTCGCTCGATCTGCTG
>JBKOZA010000541.1:0-2062 GCA_046725675.1 Candidatus Methylomirabilota bacterium | reverse complement strand
GCCGGACGAGCCGCTACCCCCGGACGAGCCACTGCCGCCGGACGAGCCACTGCCGCCGGACGAGCCACTGCCGCCGGACGAGCCACTGCCGCCGGACGAGCCACTGCCGCCGGACGAGCCGCTGCCGCCGGACCCCCCGCTGCCGCCGGACCCACCGCTGCCGCCGGAGCCGCCGCCCGCGCCACCACCGCCACCGCCACCCCCGCCCCCGCCACCCTTGGCGATGAGGATGTGGCCGTCGCTCGGGGGCTGGCCAGCACTTGTGAAAATGGCGCCCCAGGGTTCGTCTCGTTGAGCGGCGTCGGTGGGAGTTGTCGATGACATCGCCAGGCCCGTCGCAAGGACAGCGCCCAGGACGAAGGTGAACGAACACGATGTGAGGCGCATCGCAGCTGTTCTCCAGCAATCCCCGGGCCGTCGACTCGACCCGACAGACAGCCGGGTCATAGCTTTGGGATGCGCAACGTCTTGCTGATCATCAACGAGCCCGAGACCGCCCATAACAAGGCCAGAGGATGCAGCCTGCCGGGCCCCACGTCAACGGCCCCGAGCGGCAGCGTGTCTCCGATGCGGCCGTACCACGCCGACAGGGCGACGATGCCGACGAGCACGAGGCTCGTGGGGATGGGCGTGCCCTCGAAGTGCGTCACCTTGGCCTCGCCGTCCGATAGCTGCTCGGCGGTGACGTTGAAGCGGGCCAGCCGGCTCACACCGCAGGCGACGAAGTAGACGAGGATGACGAGGTCCCAGAACCCCTTCATGCCGGCGCCGTAGGCGATGGCGGCCGGGGCGACCCCGAAGGAGATGACGTCGGCCAGCGAGTCGAGCTCGCGCCCCATCGGCGAGTGCCGCATGCGCCAGCGCGCGACCCGCCCGTCGAGCACGTCGAAGACGAGCGCCCACGGCAACAGCGCCGTGGCCGTCAGCAGCCGGTGCCGGTCCTGAGTCTCGACGTACGCCATCGCGGCGAAGATCGCGAGCACGCCGCAAGCGGCGTTGGCGAGCGTCAGGAAGTCGGCCAGGTGAAAGCCGCGGATCATCGACAGATGCCGGCGGCCCACGAACAGTCTCATTCCCGGACGGCGAAGCGGCAGACGGTCGCCCCGGAGACGCGCACGAGATCGGCACAGCGCATGGTGATCGACATCGTCGTGCTGCCGGCGTTGAACGCCACCCGATCGTTGGCGCAGAGCGCCTCGTCCAGCAGCACGGGCAGCCCGAACAGGTTGCCGAAGGGCGGCACCGCCCCCGGCTCGCAGCCCGTCAGCTGGAGCAATTCCTGGCGCGACGCGAAGCGCAGCTTGCGAGCGCCCACGATCGCGCGCAGCGCCGTGTTGTCGACCTTGAGGTGAGCCGGCAGCACGCAGTGCACGAAGCGGTCCTCCGCGCGCACGACCAGCGCCTTGGCGCCCTGTTCCAGCCGGGTGCCGCGCGCCAGGGCGGCCTCGACGCTGGTGTGCACCGGCGCGTGCTCGACGAGGTCGAACGCCACGCCGGCCTCGCGCAGCCACTGGGCCAGCCGGTCGCTCACCGACATCGGGCTCATGGCGGCGCCGGCACCCCCAGCGGCTGGAACGGGGGCGGCATGCCGGCCTGCCAGCGGTCGGGCACGATCCCGAACGCCTCGATGAAGCGCTGCCAGCCGCTGGCAAAGGTCAGCGTCATCCCCAGGTCGATCAGCTCGTCGCCGCTGAAGTGCCGGCGCAGCGCGGCGTCGAGCTCGGCGTCGACGCCGGGATGCGCGCTGGCCAGCCGGTCAGCCAGCCGCAGCGCCACCTTCGTGCGCTCCGGCAGGTCCGAGCTCTCGTAGTCCTGCAGCTTGGCCACCAGATCCTCCGTCGCGCCCCGGCGCACCGCCGAGGAGGAACGCGCGAGGCTTCAGTGCACGCAGCGGTTGGCCCAGGCCAGGCGGACGCGCAGCAGCTCGAACAGCTCGGGCTCGATGGAGGAGCCCCCGCCGTAGATGTAGCGGATGAAGCCCCAGGTGGCCTCCAGCAGCGCCGGGCGCCGGGCCATCGTCAGGAACAGGTTGTCGTCCTCGTAGGCGTTGCGGTACCAGCGG
>JBKOZA010000540.1:0-1174 GCA_046725675.1 Candidatus Methylomirabilota bacterium | reverse complement strand
CGAGGTCACGGTCGTGAGCCCCGCGCGGGTGCGCTTCACGCTGCACGAGGCGTGGCCCGACTTCATGGCCTTCTACGGCACGATGGTGTCCGGCGCCGGCTGGGTCGTGCCCAAGAAGTACGTCGAGCAGGTGGGCAACGACGGCTTCAAGAAGCACCCGATCGGGCTCGGGCCCTACAAGTTCGTCAGCCACACTCCCGGCGTCGAGCTGGTGATGGAGGCCAACGAGAGCTACTGGCGCAAGGTGCCCTCGGTCAAGCGCCTGGTCTTCAAGAGTGTGACCGAGCCGACGACCCGCCTGGCCATGCTCAAGCGGGGCGAGGTGGACGTCGCCTACCTGCTGGATGCGCCCCAGGCGGAGGAGGTGAAGCGCGATCCCAACCTTCGCCTGGCCTTCTCCGGTGGTATCGCCACGTTCTTCCTGGACTTCCTCGAGCAGTGGGACCCGAAATCGCCGTGGGCCGACCGGCGCGTGCGGCTGGCCGCCAACTATGCCATCGACCGCCAGGCGCTCAGCGAGGTCGAGACGCTTGGCGCGTCGAAACCGGCCGGTAACCACGTGCCGCGCACGTTCGAGTTCGCGCTGCCGCTGGAGCCCTACCCGTACGACCCGGGCAAGGCCAAGCAGCTGCTGGCCGAGGCCGGCTATCCCAACGGCTTCGACGCCGGCGAGCTTCATCAGCTCCCGCCGTACTTCTCGCTGGGCGAGGCGATCGTGAACTACTTCCAGGCCGTGGGCATCCGGATCCGGATGCGGCCGATGGAGCGCGCCGCCTACTTCGCGCTGATCCTGTCCAAGAAGGCCAAGGGCGTCTGCGTGTGCACCAGCTCGCTCTACGGCAACGCGGCCTCCCGCATCTCGGAGGTGATCCCGAGCGACGGTGCCTACGCTTACGGCGGCTACCCCGACATCGACGCGCTCTACAAGCAGCAGGCGACGGAGACCGACCGGAAGAAGCGCGAGGCGATGCTGCACCAGATCCAGCGGCTGGTCTACGAACGCGTCCGCTACGGGCCCATCTACGACTACATCTGGCCCAGCGGCATCGGGCCCCGCGTGGCCGAACCGGCGCTGATGCTGATCAACCCCTATCCGTGGTCGGCCCCCCTGGAGGAGGTGCGGCTCAAGAAGCCGTGAACTTGACAGTCGACGGGCGGGCGGCCGATGATCGGA
>JBKOZA010000539.1:0-3781 GCA_046725675.1 Candidatus Methylomirabilota bacterium | reverse complement strand
TCCACAATCGCCTCGCCATCACCCTGGTTCTCCGGTCGGGGCGCGTGGAATCCTGGACGCAGGACCAGGACGCCTTCCGGCGGACCCCGGGAGACAGCGTCACCGAGGGCTAGACGCCGTCGACCAGGACCAGGTTGGCGGTCGACGCCTTGAGCCGCATCGCCTTGAGCGGGCGGTACTCCTCGGAGTCGTACCAGCGTTTGGCCTGCTCGGTGCTGGGAAACTCCAGCAGGACGAGCCGCTTGGGTTGCCAGCCCCCCTCCAGTACCTGGAAGGCGCCCCCGCGGACGACGAAGCGTCCGCCGTACTTGGCGACGGTGTCCGGCACCAGCCGTCGATATTCCTCCAGCCCCGGCGCGTTGTGTATGTCGATGTCGACCACGATGTAGGCGGCCATTGGCGGTCCTCCCTACTCGATGCTGAAGTGGGCTTCGGTCGTGCGGCCGGTGCGACCGTTGATGGGCAAGACATCCTGGGGACACGCCGAGAACGCCACCACGAGATCCATCTCGGCCCGGAAGAGCGCGTAGCTGCCCGGCGCCGAGACCGGCTCCCCCCACGACAGCCGGCCGTCTGCCGTCCACGGGATGTTCATGAAGACGTTGAGTGAGGGGGGCGTGGCCGGGATGACGAGGCCCAGCTCGCGGAGCGCGGCGTGCAGGTTGTCCCGGCAGTTGTCGTGGTAGCCCGTCACGCCGAGCAGGCCGTAGCGCTGGGCGTCGCACGGCGCCATGAGGGTGTCGTGGGCGCAGGCCGAGGTGTCCTCGACCAGCGTGAGGATCGGGCGCCGCCGGTTCGTCACGAACGAGTCGCCGACGGCGGCCGCGAGCTTCAGGAACCAGGCGCGGCTCGCCTCCATCGCCATCCACTCGGTGACGTCCTCCGCGCTGAACGCCCAGGTGTCCACGACCTGGGTGCCGTGGGTGTTGACGATGCGGATCCGCTGGCCGCCGCGAACGCGCGCCGCCACCCCACGGCGAGCGGGAATCGTGACGAGGCTCACGGGCCCGTGAGCCCGTGACCGCCGTGGTAGTCGGAGACGGCCGGCGACGTCCAGCCGGTCAGCAGCTCGGGGGCCGGCTGCCAGATCTCGATGGCGAGCGGGCGACAGATGTCTACGCCGTCGCCGGCGCCGGCACCCCACACGGGCACCGACATGTCGCCGTGCGGGCACACGGACAGCGCCGCCAGCACGTCGATCTCGGCGAAGAACTCGATGAAGTCGCCGGCGCGGGCGGGGCTGGGCTTGGTGAAGTAGCGCCCCTCGGCGGTCAGCCCGGTGACCTGGAACACGTTGAGGACGTCGTGGACGTCCAGCTCGGTCAGGTGATACGGTCGCACGGCCCGCACCAGGTTGCTGTGGCAGCAGACGTCCCACTCCTCGCCGTTCAGCAGCTTGTGCACGTAGGGGTCGCAGCGGGTGCCGAGCAGGTCGTGACAGCCGGCGCCGTCGGCGTCCCGCCCGTAGCGCACGGTGTCGCCCGTGATCGTCAGCATCGGGCGCAGGTACGGCAGGCACGACCACAGCCGGTCGAAGGTCGACACGTGGGCCTGGTGGAGCTGGCGCGAGCGCGACGCCCAGAAGCGTTCGCGCGGATTGACCAGGCTCCAGACGTTCAGGTCCGCCACCTGGGGCCCCTCGATCGCCACGATCCGGAAGATCTGGCCGGCCCGCACCGGCCACGCGCGCCCCGAGCGGCGCGGGATGACGAACCGCTCGACGAGCGTCCGCTTGCCGGCCTCTGGCGCGAGGCGCGCGTAGTAGTCCCGATTCACCTCGAGCGCCGAGCCGGGCTTGGCCTGATAGATCACGTGCGGTTTCGCCATCGCCTGGTCTCCCGGTGCCCGCGTCGCGGGCACCACCGCCGCCGTTGACAATGAACGAGTCGTCATAGTCTCATACCCGCCATCTCGACCAGGGCCCATCGCTGACGCCGAGCAGGAGGACCTATTCATGAGACCGTCTCGACTCGCCGCAGTCGTCGCCGTGCTCCTCGGACTGAGCGTCGCCGGCGCTGACGTCGCCGCCCAGTCGTGTCCGAAGGGCAAGCTGCGCCTCTACACGTCCTGGCCCATGCAAGGGGCGATGCTCCCCGAGGGGACCGGGATGAAGAACGGCGTCGACCTCGCCGTCGGCGAGGTCAACGGTGTCGTGGCGGGCTACTGCCTCGAGGTGGTCAACCTCGACGACGCCTCGCCGCAGACGGGCAAGTGGGACGGCGCGGTCGAGGCCGAGAACGCCAACAAGGCGGTCGCCGACCCCCTGGCGATCGTCTACATCGGCACCTACAACTCGGGGGCGGCCAAGGTCTCGATTCCCATCAACAACCGCGCCCACATGGCGCAGGTGACCCCGGCCAACACGTATCCTGGCCTCACGAAGAAGCGCGGGGCGGCGCCTGGCGAGCCGGAGATCTACCGACCCGGTGGCTTCGTGAACTACTTCCGCCCGATCCCCGCCGACGACATCCAGGGGGCGGTGGCGGCCAAGTGGGCCAAGCGTCTCGGCGCCAAGAAGGTCTACGTCCTCAACGACCAGGAGCTGTACGGCAAGGGCATCGCCGACGTCTTCGAGGCCACCGCCAAGAAGATCGGCCTGCCGGTGGTGGCCAACGAGGGCATCGACTGGAAGCAGCCCGACCAGAAGCCGGTGCTCACCAAGATCCGCGCCTCGGGCGCCGACCTCGTCTACCTCGGCGGCGTGATCGAGACGGGCGCCCAGGTCGTCATCCGGCAGATGAAGGAAGTCGGGCTCATGGCGCCGCGCACCCGGTTCATGGGCCCCGACGGCCTGCTAGAAGAGGAGCTGCTGAAGGGCGCTACCTGCGAGGCCGCGCTCGCCACCGAGATGCGCATCACGTTCGCCGGCCTGCCCTTCGAGAAGATGCGGGGCGTGGGCGCCAAGACGTACGAGGGCTACAAGGCCAAGTTCGGCAAGGAGCCGACCTCGTACGCGCTGTACGCGGTCGAGGGCACCCGCGTGATCCTCGACGCGATCAAGCGGGCGGCGCCGGCCGTCGAGAAGGCCAAGGACGTCACCGAGAAGCGGGAGGCCGTGCGCAAGGCCATTGCCGCCACCAAGAACTTCGAGGGCATCAACGGCAAGTGGAGCTTCGACGAGAACGGTGACGTCGACTACGACACCATGTCCGGCTTCAAGGTCGTGAAGGCCGACACGCCGGTCGGCTGCAAGTTCCAGTTCGAGACGATCCTCGAGTAGCCCCGGTCGGGGAGGGCCGGCCCGGCGGCCCTCCCCCTGTCCCCCATGGAGTGGTGGGAAGTCCTCATCCAGCAGACGATCAACGGCCTCACGCGAGGCGCCGTCTTCGCGCTCATCGCCCTCGGCTACACGATGGTCTACGGCATCATCGAGCTGATCAACTTCGCCCACGGCGACGTCTTCATGCTCGGGCTGTTCATCTCGCTGGCGTGGTTCACCCTGCTCGGGGTGTCGAAGGCCCTCACGGGCTGGCAGCTGCTCACGCTGCTGCCGCTCGTCTTCCTCCTCACGATGCTCTCGACGGCGATCCTCAACGTCGTCATCGACCGCGTGGCGTATCGCCCTCTGCGCCGGTCGCCGCGCCTGGCCCCGCTCATCACGGCGATCGGCGTGTCGTTCATGCTCGAGAACGTCGCCCTGCTCTGGAAGGGACCGGCGCCGATCGCCTACCCCGACGTGTTCCCGTCCGTCGACATCCTGCGCGAGTGGTTCGGCATCGACTCCGCGATCTTCCTCACCACCAAGGACGTCATCGTGGTGGCCATCACCATCCCCCTGATG
>JBKOZA010000538.1:0-3164 GCA_046725675.1 Candidatus Methylomirabilota bacterium | reverse complement strand
CTGGTCGGAGGCGTCGGCCGAGGTGCGCTGGATCAGCGTAGCGCTGGTCGTCGCCGGCGTGCTGGCGTTCGTGACCGTTCGCCTCTGGCGCCGTGCGCGCCACCGCGCCGCCGAGTCGCCCGCTCGCTGAGCCGCGGCGCCGCGGGCCCGCGAGAGTCCGGGCGGCAGGTCGACGCTTCCCCGCTAGGCCGAGGCGGACGGGAAGCGTGGCGCGCGCTTCTCGCGGATGGCCTGCAGGCCCTCGCGCACGTCCTCGCCCATGAAGGTCAACATCTCGAGCGCGATCGACTGGTCGAAGATCGGCCCGGCCATGCGCAGCCAGTTGTTGAGGCTGCGCTTGGTCCACCGGATGGCCAGCTGGCTGCCGAGAGCCAGCTTGTCGGCGACCTCGAAGGCCTTGGGCAGCAGCTTCTCGGCGGGAACGCACAGGCTCACCAGCCCGATGCGCTCGGCCTCCTTGCCGTCGATGAAGTCCGAGGTGAGCAGGTAGTACTTGGCCTTGGCCATCCCGCACAGCAAAGGCCACAGGATCGCCGCGTGATCGCCGGCCACGACGCCGAGCTTGGTGTGGCCGTCGGTGAAGCGCGCGGTCTCCGACATGATGCTGACATCCGACAGCAGCGCCACGACGAGGCCGGCCCCCACCGCCACGCCGTTGATCGCCGAGACGATGGGCTTGTCGAGGTTGATCATGTTGTAGACGAGATCGGAGGCTTCCCGGACCGTGCGGGCCAGCCGCCGGGGATCACGCGCGTTGGCCTCGACCATCTGCAGGTCGCCGCCCGCCGAGAACGCGCGGCCAGCCCCGGTCACCACGCCCACCCGGGCGTCGTCGTCGGCGTCGAGCGTGAGCCACACCTGCGTCAGCTCCCAGTGCAACCGGTCGTTCGTCGCATTGAGGACGTCGGGACGGTTGATCGTGATGAGCACCACGCCGTGCGGCTTGCGCTCGAAGGTGAGGTGCTGGTATTCGCGGTAGTCCATCGTGGAGCCTCCGGCCCCCCATCCTACTCGAAACCTCGCCGAGGGGAGCGAGCGCCGGGCTCAGTGCACGCGGCGGGAGGTCCACGCCTGCGTGCTGACGGCGCCGCGCTCGCCGGCGTCTCCCTCCATCGCCTCGGGGCTCACCCGGCCGCTGAGCACCAGGCCGCCGGCGGTGAGCGTGATGCGATCACCGCGGAGCATCGCGTCGGTGAGGATCAGCTCGCGGCCGTCGAGCGAGAGTGAGCCGCCCAGCGTCTGGTAGTGCTGGCTGAGGTTCAGCACGCCCTCGCGCTCGCCGACGCGGGTGCGCCACAGCCCGGCGACGTCGGCCGGCACCAGCCACAGATAGAGGGTGTGGTCACGGTGGGGGCCGCGCACGCGCTGGACGCGGTCCGGGCGCCAGTCGCCCATGTCGAAGTCGTGGGAGACGACCCGGCTGCCCGGCGCCAGCTCGCGCAGCAGCTTGGGGCGCAATCGGAGGTTGACGTCGTCCCGGAGGTAGATGGTGACGACCGTGGCCTCGCGCAGGTCGGTGACGAACAGATCCTGCCAGAGGAACATCGCCCGCTCGGTCACGCCGGCGCCGAAGGCGCGATCGCGGCTGGCCTGCACGAGCTGGGGGTCGATCTCCACGCCGACTCCGCGCGCGCCGAAGTCGCGGACGGCCGTGACCACCACGCGCCCGTCGCCGCTGCCCAGGTCGTAGACCACGTCGCGGCCGGTCACCGACGCCAGCTTCAGCATCTCCGCGGTGACGCCGTCGGGGGTGGCGATGAAGACCACGTCGGGGCCCGGGTAGCGGGCCCGCAGCTCGGCGCAGCCGGCCGCGGCCAGCAGAAGCCCCAGCACCGCCGCGCGGCGCTTCACGGCTCCACCGGAGGGATCGGACCGGGCCCGCCGCCTGTCCACGCGAACGCGCGAGGCTCGAGCGCGGGCGGTAGCGTCGGGGCGTCGCCGGTGCGGGCCGAGCCGGCCCAGGCCAGGAGCGCGTCGAAGTCCTCGACGGTGTTGATGCGGCGCAGCCAGAACGGCCGGCCCCGCACGTAGACGAAGACGACGTTGGCCTCGCTGCAGGGCCCCAGGCAATCGGTGAAGGCCAGGCGGAGCCCGTCCAGGCGGGCTTCGCGGAACGCGCGGCGCATGTGGCGCTTGAGCGTTCCCGGCAACGTTTTCGGGCCGCCGCGCTCGGGGTGACCGCAGCAGCAACCCATGCACGCGAGGATCAGGCCGGTGTCGGCGATGCCGACAACAATACCTCAGCCGTTGACCTCGGGCTCGCCCTCGTCGAGCTCGGGGTTGCGCGGCGGCGGACGGTAGCCCGCCTCGTAGCGCCGCGCGATGCCCGGCTTGCCGCGGAGCGGCCGCACGCCGCTCATCGCGCGGGAGACCCGGGCGGCCGCGGTGGGCTTGCGGGGGCGGCTCCCCTTCTTCGCCTTCGCCATGACGACCTCCTGGCCAGACGTCGTGCGAGGACCGTGCCGTCGGAACATCGCAATCGCGCCCGTGAGCACGTCGCTCTCGGTCGGATCTGGCTCATGGCGCGTATGGTAGAACACTCGGGTGCCTCCGCATCCCGCCTTCGGCGCCCTGTGCGCGCTGGGCGCCGCGCTCGCCTGGTCGATCACGAGCTTGCTGGCCCGCACCCTGATGCCCCACTACGGCTCGGTCACCATCAACGCGGTGCGCTCGGGCGTCGCCGGCGTGCTGCTGGTCGCGTGGGTCGTCGTCGCCGACGGCCCGGCGGCGCTGGTGGCGATCTCCGGCGTGACGTTCGTCGTGCTCATCGTCTCGATCGTGGCCGCGATCGGCGTCGGCGACACCGTCTTCTTCGAGAGCGCGCGCGCGATCGGCCTGGGGCGGGCGATGACGATCGCGACGACCTATCCGGTCGGCGCGGCGATCCTGGCGGCCGCGCTGTACGGAGAGCGCATCACCACGCCGATTGCGGCGGGCACCTTTCTGACGCTGAGCGGCGTGGCGCTGATCGTCGGCGTGCGGGTCGAGGACCGGCCCGAGCGCCTGTGGTTCGGCGTCTGGACGGCGGTGGTGGCCTCGGTGGCGTGGGCGGTGTCCACCGCGATGATGAAGACACCACTGAACGAGATCGACCCGTTGACGGCGCAGGCGATCCGGCTGCCGCTGGCCTCGGCCCTGCTCTTCCTGACCCCGTGGGCACGCGG
>JBKOZA010000537.1:0-6277 GCA_046725675.1 Candidatus Methylomirabilota bacterium | reverse complement strand
AAGGGCCGGTTGCGAAGCTCGCCCGAGATTCGACGCAGCCGACGCTGGTCGCCGCAGAACACCAGGAACAGCGGCGCCGTCGCGATCCACGGCATGTCCGGAATCCAGCTCCCGATCGTCGCCTGCTTGTCGCGGTCACGCACGACGATGACGGCCACTTGCTGCAGGTCGGATTTCGAGGGCGCCGACAGGGCCGCGGCCAGCACGATCTCGAGGGTTTCGTCGGGCACGGGGTCCGGGCGGTAACGCCGATGGGTACGATGCGAGAGCAACTGGGCGACGGTGCCCTCGGCCGGCAGATCGGCGCCGGCGGTCGTCGGCAGCCCGAACCGGTCCTCGATCAGATGCGCGATGGTCTTGGCCATGGGCTCCTCCGCCGACCTAAGTCGAGTCGCGCTCGGGCGCGGAGAGCGTCGTCCCGCCGTCGACGACCAGCGTGTGACCCGTGATGTAGCGCGCGTACTCCGACAGCAGGAACCGCACGGCGTGGCCGATGTCCCAGCCGGTGCCCTCGACGCCGAGCGCGGAGGCTTGCCGGCGCCGGTCGCGCGCAGCCGCGCTCATGCCGCGCGCGTAGACCATCGGCGTGTAGACCGGGCCGGGCGCCACGCAGTTGACCCGGATGCTCTCGCGCCCGTGATCGACGGCCATCGCCCGGGTGAGCGCGATCACCGCGCCCTTGGACACGGTGTACACGGTCAGTCCGCGCGGGCGCAGGGCGGAGATCGACGACACGTTCACGATGGCGCCGCCGCCCTGCCGCCGCATGGCCGGAATCGCGTGACGGGCCATGAGGAACATGCTGTCGACGTTCACCTGCATCACACGGCGCCAGTTTTCCTCCGTCTCATCGAGCACGGTGCCACGGCTGCCGATGCCTACGTTGTTGTCGAGCAGGTCGAGCCGTCCGAACCGATCGACCGCCGTCTGCACGACCGCCGCGCAGTCGGCCGCGCGGGTGACGTCGGCTTCCACCGCGACGGCCGAGCCGCCGCCCTCCTCGATCATCGACACCGTGCGCTGGGCGAGCGCCTTGTCGCGATCGACCACCACCACGTGCGCGCCCGCCCGCGACAGGAGGATCGCCGCTGCCCGTCCGTTGCCGATGCCGTCGCCGGCCGCGCCCCCACCGGTGACGATCGCCACCTTGCCTGTGAGCCCCCAGCTATCCGGAACCTCGAAAGCCACGCGGCCCTCCTTTTGTAATGGGGGCCCCGAAATGGCCCCCAAACCCCCAGACGCTCGTCGCGCCCCGGCGGAGCCGGGTCGCGCCTCGTCAACCGGCGTGGTTGGGAGGTCGCCCCATACCGTACGACAGAGCGAACTCGCGCTCGTCGCGCCCCGGCGGAGCCGGGTCGCGCCTCGTCAACCGGCGTGGTTGGGAGGTCGCCCCATACCGTACGACAGAGCGAACTCGTGCTCGTCGCGCCCCGGCGAAGCCGGGTCGCGCCTCGTCAACCGGCGTGGTTGGGAGGTCGCCCCATAAGGTACGACAGAGCGAACTCGTACTCGTCGCGCCCCGGCGGAGCCGGGCCGCGCCTCGTCAACCGGCGTGGTTGGGAGGTCGCCCCATACCGGGGCGCGCCTCGTCACGGTGGGGAGGTGGCCCCATCTCGTGCGATGAACAGATCGTTTGTCGCGCGAGCGTCACTAGTCGTACGTTTCGCGGTGGCGGAGTTCGACGAAGAGGCCGTGGGTGGCGCGGGGGTGGACCCAGGCGATGTCCTCGCGGGGGCTGTCCACGCGCACGCCGTCGCCGCGGAGCTTGGCCACGGCGCCGGGGATGTCGCGGCACTCGAATCCGACCAGATAGACCCCCTCGCCGTTCTTAGCGAGAAACCGGCCCACCGCCTTGTCGGGATCGGTCGGCTGCAGCAGCTCGATGTGGCCGATGCCGGTAGGCAGGATCGCGTTCTTGAACCCGAACTCCTTGGACTCGCTGCGGTGATGGACCTTCAGGCCGAACAGCTTCGTGAAGCGCTCGATGGCCTCGTCGAGATCGCGGACCACGACCGACAGCTCGATGACGTCTCCTAGCATGGGCTCATCCTTCCCTGGGGTCACCTCGGCGCGGGCAACGATACCATCACCTGCCTCGACGCCCCAGAAGTGCTAGGATCACGCTCGCGGCGAACACCGACTGCCGTTCACCCTGGCTCTGGAGTGTGTGAGTGCGACGATTCGAGCTGGCCCTGCCTCGTAGCGTCGACGAGGCCCTGCGTGTCCTGAGCGAGCGTGGTTCCGAGGCGAAGTTGCTGGCGGGCGGCACCGACCTGCTGCCGCAGCTCAAGAACGGTCTCCTCAAGCCGGCCTGGGTGGTCGATCTCTCCGGCGTCGAGCGCGTCCGCACGCTGCGTTCCGACTCGGGCGGGCTGCGCGTCGGCGCCGCCGTCTCGGCGCGGACGCTGGAGCGCGACGCGACCACCCAGAAGACCTACACCTCGCTGGCCGAGAGCGGCGCGCTGGTCGGCTCGGTGCAGATCCGCAACCTGGCCACCCTGGGTGGTAACCTCTGCAACGCGGCGCCGTCGGCCGACATGGCGCCGCCGCTGCTGGCGCTGGACGCCGAGGCTGTCATCGCCGGCCCCCGGGGCGAGCGCCGGGTGCCGATCACGGACTTCTTCAGCGGCGTGCGCCGCACCGTGCTGTCGCCCGACGAGATCCTGCTGGAGATCGTGATTCCGGCGCCGGGGCCGCGCAGCGGCGGCCACTACCTGCGCCACACCCCGCGCCGCGAGCTCGACATCGCCGTGGTCGGCGTGGCCTCGCAGCTCACGCTGTCCAACGGGGTGTGCTCGAAGGCGCGCATCGCGCTCGCCGCGGTGGCACCGGTGCCGCTGCGCGCGCGCGAGGCCGAGCAACTGCTGGAAGGCAAGCCCGTGACGCCGGAAGGCATCGAGCGGGCGGCCGAGATGGCCGTGGGTGCCGCCAGGCCGATCAGCGACCAGCGCGGCTCGGCCGACTATCGCCTTCACCTGGTCCGTGTCCTGACTCGTCGTACGCTCCGCACCGCGCTCGCGCGGGCGGGCGGCTGATACCCGGGAGGAGCGCTCGTGCCGAAGCAAGTGCTCAGCTGCACCATCAACGGCGAACCCGTCGAGGTGCTCGTGCAGCCCTACGTCACCCTCCTCGATGCGCTGCGCGAGGACCTGAACCTCACCGGGCCCAAGGAAGGCTGTGGCACCGGTGACTGCGGCGCCTGCACCGTGCACCTGGACGGCCAGCCCGTCGCGAGCTGCCTGATGCTGGCGATGCAGGCGCGCGGCCGTGAGGTGCGGACCATCGAGGGCCTCGGCACCAACGGCGCGCTGCACCCGTTGCAGGAGGCCTTCGTGCGCCTGGGCGTTCCGCAGTGTGGCTTCTGCATCCCGGGCGTGCTCATGGCGGCCGCTGCTGTGCTGGCCGAAAATCCGAGGCCGTCGGAGGAAGAGATCCGGTACGGCATCGCCGGCAACCTCTGCCGCTGCACCGGTTACACGAAGATGCTGGCGGCGATCACCGAAGTGGCGGGCGCCGGGTCCGCCAGGGGAGCCTGAACGTCATGGCCGTGATGAAGACGACGCGCGAGGTGAAGGGGGTTGGTCTGGCCATCCCCCGCCCGGACGGGCCCGAGAAGGTCACCGGGCAGGTGCAGTACGTGGCGGACATCAAGCCCAAGGGGATGCTGCACGCCAAGCTCCTGCGCAGCCCCCACGCCCACGCCCGCATCGTGAAGATCGACACCACGCGCGCCAGGGCGCTGCCGGGCGTGCGCGCCGTGCTCACCGCGCGCGACATTCCCGAGCTCAAGCGCAAGGCGCCGACGCGCGCCCACGCCGTCCTCGCCATCGACCGCGTCGTCTTCGCCGGTCAGCCGGTCGCGGCCGTCGCCGCCGACGAGCTGGCGATCGCCGAGGAGGCCTGCGACCTGATCGACGTGCAGTACGAGGTGCTGCCCGCCGCCGTCGATCCGCTGAAGTCCATGCAGGTCGGCGCGCCGCCCGTCGCCGACGCCGGCACCGAGGCCGACACCAGCGAGGCGCTCGCCCATTCCGGCGTCGCCGTCGCCAAGACCGAGGCGGCGCCCACCAAAGCCGTCAACGTCACGCAGCAGGCGAAGCTGGCGCGCGGCGACGTCGCCAGGGCATTCGCCGAGTCCGATCTGGTACTCGAGAAGACGTACCGGGTGCCGATGGTCCACCAGGGCTACCTCGAGCCTCACGCCGTGCTCGCCCAGTGGGACACCAACGGGCAGCTCACCCTGTACTCGAGCACGCAGGGCTCCTTCAACACGCGCTCGGAAGTAGCCGACGTGCTGCACGTCGAGGAGAACCGGATCAAGGTCATCCCGGTGGAGTGCGGCGGCGGCTTCGGCGGCAAGATCCGCGCGCTCTGCGAGCCGATCACCGCGATCCTGGCGCGCGTCACCCGCCGGCCGGTCCGCTACGTCATGACGCGGCGCGAGGAGCTGGAGGCCGGCATGCCGGCGCCCCAGGTGATCATCAAGCTCAAGACGGGGGTCAAGCGCGACGGCACGTTGATGGCCCTGGACGCCGAGACCATCATCGAGTCGGGGGCGTTCTCGGGCGCGGTGCTCACGATGAGCGCCGTGTTCGTGTCGAGCGTCTACCAGTTCCCGAACTTCGAGGTGCGTGCCTTCGAGGTGTTGACCCACAAGCCGTCGATCGCCGCCTACCGGGCGCCGACCGCGCCGCACACGTTCTTCGCCATCGACTCCCAGATGCAGCAGATGGCCGACACGCTCGGCCTGGACCCCGTCGAGTTCCGCATGCGGCACCTGCTGAAGGAGGGCGACCCGATGGCCAACGGCCAGCCGTGGCAGAGCAACGGCGCCCGGCAGGTGCTGCAGAGGCTCGCCGAGCATCCGCTCTGGAAGAACCGGGCGGCCTGGAAAGCCAAGAG
Source organism: Candidatus Methylomirabilota bacterium (assembly GCA_046725675.1). Classification (GTDB taxonomy): domain Bacteria; phylum Methylomirabilota; class Methylomirabilia; order Rokubacteriales; family CSP1-6; genus AR5. The sequence continues at coordinate 1,375 of JBKOZA010000537.1, read as the reverse complement.
CGGCAAGGACGGCCGCGGCCTGTGCGGGACTGGGCTCGCGCTCGGCGGCTGGATCCCCGGGCTGCAGCCGACCGGCGCCACCGTGCGGCTGAATCCCGACGGCTCGCTGCAGGTGCTCACCGGCCAGGTCGACATCGCCGGCACGAACATCGCGCTGGCGCAGATCGCCGCCTCGGCCTATGGCGTCGACATCGACAAGGTGAAGATCACCACCGGCGACACCGACACCGCACCCATGACCGGCCTCAGCGCCGGGAGCAAGACCGTTTACACGGTCGGCACCGCCGTGCTGCAGGCCGCCCAGGACGCCCGCCGCCAGACCCTGGAGATCGCGGCCAAGGAGATGGAAGCGGCCATCGAGGATCTCGAGATCGAGGACGGGCGCGTGGTCGTCCGTGGCGTGCCCGACAAGGGCGTGACGCTCGCCTCGATCGGCAAGAAGGGCAACCTCTACATGTCCAAGGTGCCGCCGGTCCTCGGCGTGGCCCACCCGGCCTTCGCCCAGCAGGCGCCGGCCTTCGCCGCCCAGCTGGCACGCATCGAGGTCGATGCCGACACCGGCCAGCTGACGCTGCACGACTTCGTCGTCGCGCAGGACGCCGGCAAGGCGATCAACCCCCTCGGCGTCGAGGGGCAGATGCAGGGGGGCGCGGTGCAGAGCCTCGGCATCGCCCTGACCGAGGCGATGATGTACGACGACAGCGGCCGGCTGATGAACCCCAGCCTGCTCGACTACCGCAAGCTGACGGCGGCCGACCTGCCGAACATCGAGACGATCATCGTCGAGGTCCCGGCCCCGGCCGGGCCGTTCGGTGCCCGGGGAGTTGGTGAGCCGCCCATCGTGCCGGCCCCAGCGGCGCTGGCCAACGCCGTCGAGGACGCCGCCGGAGTACGCCTCACCGAGGCGCCCCTGACCCCCGAGCGTATCGCGCTGGCCCTGGCGAACCGCTAGGAGAGCACCATTGGTCGCCGAGGAACCAAAGCAGGGCGGCCACATTGGGATCTCCAGCGCCCTGGCTGTCGGTGAGGGCGCGGCCCGCGGATGTCGGCTGACGAGGCGCAACCCGGCAAACCCGGGGCGCGACGAGCGCCCCTCCGTCGTACGCGGTGAGCGCAGCTCCCAACCCCGCGCGTTGACGAGGCGCGCCCCGGCAAAGGCGGGGCGCGACGAGCACCCCTCCGTCGTACGCGGTGAGCACAGCTCCCAACCCCGCGCGTTGACGAGGCGCGCCCCGGCAAAGCCGGGGCGGGCCGAGCACCCCTCCGTCGTACGCGGTTAGCGCAGCTCCCAACCCCGCCCGTTGACGAGGCGCAACCCGGCAAACCCGGGGCGCGACGAGCACCCCTCCGTCGTACGCGGTGAGCGCAGCTCCCA
>JBKOZA010000536.1:0-2446 GCA_046725675.1 Candidatus Methylomirabilota bacterium | reverse complement strand
GGCGCCGTCCTTGAACGCCAGCTTGTCGAAGTCCAGGAACGCGCGGTAGGCCTCCGGCACCAGCTCGCGCATGCGCCTGAACTGCGTCGCCACATCCACGCCGTGGAACTCCATGGTCGTCTCTCCTCGAAGCCGGGCGCCTCGGTCTGCGTTGTCGGGGGCTACCGTCCGCGGAAGACGGGCTTGCGCTTCTCGCGCCACGCGCGATGGCCCTCGGCCTTGTCCTCGGTCAGCTCCAGCGCCGCGAAGCGGTAGAGATCGACGAGCGAGGCGTCGGCGAGGCTGGGAATGTCGAGGCCGCGCACCAGCGACTCCTTGGTCAGCCGCGCGGCCAGCGGCGGCAACGCGGCCACGTGGCCGGCGATCTCGAGGGCCTTGTCCATCAGCTTGGCGTGCGGGACCAACCACTGCGCCAGGCCGATGCGGTACGCCTCGTCGGCGGAGAGTGGAATCCCCAGCGCCATTCGCATGGCGTGCCCCCGCCCCACCCAGCGGGCCAGCCGGACCGCCCCCCCGTAGGCCGGCAGGATGCCGAGCCCGACCTGGGGCAGCCGCCACTCGGCCCGCTCGGAGGCCACCAGCAGGTCGCAGCAGAACGTCACGATGCAGCCGATGCCGACCGCGTAGCCGTTGACGGCGCCGACGACCGGCTTGGGGAAGTTGCCCAGCACCTCGAATGCGCGGTGCTTGCGACGGGGGATGCTCTTGACCAGCTCCGCGGTCGAGCCGAGCGTGTGGGTCCGGGGATCCTTGAGATCGGCGCCGGCCGAGAAGGCGCCGCCGCTCTCGTCGCCGGTCAGAATCGCGCAGCGGATGTCGTCGTCCTCCTCCATCGCCTCGAAGTGCCGCCGCAGTCCCTCGTTGAAGTCCGCCCCCCACGCGTTGCGCGCGGTCGGGCGGCTGAGCGTGACGATGCCGATGTGATCTCGTTTCTCGTACGCGACGGGCATGTCGGTGTCCTCGTGGTGGGAGACGGAGGGTCAGTGCACCGTGCCGGCGGCCTCGCGGGCGGTCCGGCCCACACCGATCCGCCGCGCCATACTCACGCGCTGGATGTCGGCGGTGCCGCCGGGATGCACGGCCACGATCCCGTTGCGCTGCTGCAGCTCCAGGAACCCGTCCGGGGAGCCCCAGGTGGGGTCGCTGGTGAGCGCGGCCGCGCCCACCGCTTCCAGGATCGCGCCGGTCATCCAGAGGCCGGCCATCTTCCGGTAATACGAGAGCTGGGGCCCCTCGTAGGAGCGCGGACGCTTCGCGTAGGTCAGCCAGAAGTTGCGCAGGCCGAACAGTCGCTGGACCTCGGTCTTGATGTAGATGTCCGCGAGCAGGTCGCGCGTGTCGGCGTGCTGGGTCAGCGGAACGCCGTCCCGCTTGGTCTGCTGGCAGTACGCCAGCAGCCGGTCCCACACCCGGTGACGGCCGATGCGCCCGCCGGCGCCGTGCTCGAGCTCCAGGTGCGTGCTGGCCGCCTTCCAGCCGTTGTTCTCGCCGCCGATCAGGGAGAACGCGGGCACGCGGACCTGGTCGAAGAACACGGTGTTCTTCTGAACCGGGTCGGTCCCGCCCTCGCCGCCGGTGCCCATCAGCTCCATGGGCTGCACGGTGATCCCGGGCAGGTCAGCGTCGATCATGAACCACGAGAGGTTTTCGTGGCGCTTGCCGCCGGGACTCGTGCACGCGATCATCCAGATGCGATCGGCGCCGTGGTCGCTGCCCACGAAGATCTTCTGCCCGGTGACGACGTACTCGTCGCCGTCACGGATCGCGGCCGTCGTCACGCCGGCCAGGTCGGAGCCGGCGCCGGGCTCGGTCAGGAGCTGCCAGGTGCGGACCTCGCCGCGGTAGATCGGCGGCAGGAACGCGCGCCGCTGATCCTCGGTGCCCCACACGAGGATTGTGGCCGAGCCGAGGCGGCCGCCGCTGTCGTAGTACGGCGGCAGCGCCAGCCCCATGCGGTCGGCCTCCTCCTCGAGGATGATGCAGTGATCGACGTCGAGCCCGCCGCCGCCGTACGGCGCGGGCGCCCGGGCGTACAGCCAGCCCTTGTCGCCGAGCTGGCGGCCGAGCGCGCGCAGCTCGCGGTAACGTCGCAGGCTGTCCTCGGGCGTCGACGGCACGCGCGTGATCCCCGGCGGCACGTTGGCCTCGAACCAGGCGCGCACCTCCTGCCGGAACCGCTGCTGAGCGTCGGTATACGTGACCTCGAAATCCATGTCCGTCCTTTCAGAACTCACATGGGGGCCCCCGACATGCTCCCCAATCCCCCTCCGCTCGTCGCGCCCCGGCACAGCCGGGGCGCACCTCGTTTACACCGGCGGGCGGCGGGTGTGCCAGGTGGTGGCTTGCTCGTAGGCGTGGCCCACGCGGAGCACAAGGGCTTCCGCGAACGGGCGGCCCGAGAGCTGGAGCGACAGCGGCAATCCGGACGCGGAGAAGCCGCAGGGCA
>JBKOZA010000535.1:0-7451 GCA_046725675.1 Candidatus Methylomirabilota bacterium | reverse complement strand
CGGGTGCTCGTTGTCGGTCTAGGCCACGCGCGTCGGCTCGGCCAGCGCCAGCGGGCTCAGCGCCTTCACGAAGCAACGCACGTCGCCGAAGTGCTCGTACCGCTCGGTGTGAGCGACGAGCCCGGCCCGCGCGGGACTGACCCCGGCCCAGCCCAGTGCCGCCTCGGTGAACAGGATGTACGCCCGTCGCGGCACCCGGTTCTTGAGGAGCTGGTGCACGAGGACGACGTTGGCTCCCGCCGCCTGGGTGCGGTCGGCGACCATCTGGCGCAGGAAGCGGCCGTGGTGGACGACGATCTTGAGGTCGAGGCTGCCGACGCTGCAGCAGGCCTGACAGCGGCAGCTCGCGTCGCCGGCCAGCTCGCGCTGGCGGTTCTTGAAGGCGGCGAACGCGTCCTCGAGCACCGCCATGACGATCGAGGGTGACTGCAGCAGGCGATCCGGACCGAGCGCGAAGACGGCGTCGCCCTCGACCTCCTGGACCTCGAGGGGCGGGGCGATCTCCCGGATGACCTCGCCGAGCAGCTCGGCAATGATCGCCGGGCCGTGCTCCAGCTCGGTGGCGGTGACGAACGCCGTGAACCCCGAGATATCCGCCAGCACCAGCACCCCGGTCTCGGTATGGGTCTTCATGCCCGATACGACACCGCAGCCCGGACTTCGTGAAATCCGGCCCATCGGCTCGAGGGGGGCTCGACGTCGCGTACCGATCGACCGCTCCCCGGCGCAGCGCGGGACAGGGTGTTAGACTTCGAGCCAGGCAGGAGACCCATCCGGCCGGCAGCGGCTGCAAGGAGGATCGAGCATGCTGTCACGCGAGGACAACGCGCTGCTCACCCGGGTCGAACGCGGCACGCCGATGGGGACCACGATGCGGCGGTTCTGGATCCCGGCCGTGCTGACCCGGGAGGTGCCCGAGCCCGATTGCGCGCCCGTTCGCGTCCGGCTCCTGGGCGAGGACCTCGTCGCCTTCCGGGACACGCGCGGACGCGTGGGGCTGCTCGAGGAGTTCTGTCCGCACCGGCGCGCGTCGTTGTTCTTCGGACGCAACGAGGAGTGCGGTCTGCGCTGCGTCTACCACGGCTGGAAGTTCGACACCGAGGGGCGCTGCGTGGACATGATGAACGAGCCCCCCGAGCTGCAGTTCAAGGACAAGATCTTCGTCACCTCGTATCCCACCGTGGAGGTGGGGGGCGTCGTCTGGGCTTACATGGGACCGGCCGAGCGGGTGCCGGCGCCGCCGGCGTTCGCCTGGACGCGTGTGCCGGCCACGCACCTGCAGGTGTCGAAGGTCATCCAGGAGAGCAACTGGCTGCAGGGCCTGGAGGGTGGCATCGACACCTCGCACGCGCCGATCCTGCACCGGCTGCTCACGAACAACACGAGCCGGCCCGGCTTCAAGCCCGACAATCCCTTCGTGCGCGGCAAGGCGCCGAAGCTCGAGGTCGACATCACCGACTATGGCTACCGCTACGCGGGCGTGCGTCCGCTCGACGAGGCGAGCTTCCACGTGCGCACATATCACTTCATCCTGCCGTTCCACCAGATCCGTCCCTCGCGCTCCGAGAGCGGCGTGCCGCTGGTGGCCGGCCACATGTGGGTGCCGATCGACGACGAGAACACGATGGTCTACAACTGGGAGTACAGCGCCTCCGACGCGCCGCTGACGCCGGAGGACCGGCTGGAGCGCCGGCTCGGCAACGGCCCGCTCGACGTCGATCAGACGACGTTCCGCTCGAAGCGCAACCGCCAGAACAACTATCTGCTCGACCGGCAGGTCCAGAAGACCGAGAGCTTCACCGGTATCGACGGCATCAACGCCCAGGATCGCGCGATCCAGGAGGGCATGGGCCGGATCGTCGACCGCAGCCGCGAGCACCTCGGCCCCGCTGACCGGGCCATCATCCAGGCGCGTCGGCTGCTCCTGGAGGCGGTGAGGGCCGTCGCCGACGGGGGTACGCCGCGGGGCATCGAACCCTCCTACGCCAAACTGGCGGCCGCCGAGGCGGTGCTCCCGCACGGCGCCGACTGGCGAGAGGCGGAGCTGCCGGCGGGCTCGCAGATCGCTCAGACCGTGTAGCCTGGCCGGGCGTGAGTGCGCGGGCACTCGTCTGGCTGCTCGCCACGCTGGCGGGGCTGTGGCCGTCGGCCGCGCCGACCGACGACGGAGTCTGGGAGGCGTTGCGGGCGCCGGGCAGCGTCGTGGTCCTTCGCCACAGTTACGCCCCGGGGTCGTTCGATCCGCCCGACGCCCGTCTCGAGGACTGCTCCACGCAGCGCAACCTTGACGACAACGGCCGCGCCCAGGCCCGGCGCGTGGGCGAGGCGTTCCGCCAGCACGGCATCGCCGTCGGCCGCGTGCTGTCGAGCCCGCGCTGCCGCTGCCTGGACACCGCGCGCCTGGCGTTCGGGAAGGCCGAGCCGTGGGAGGTGCTGCAGGGGGCGTTGCGCGACGCGGAGTTGCGCCGTCGCCTGCTGATCCCGGTCCGTGAGGCCATCGCCGACCACCGTGACGGCGCTCCGCTGGTGCTGGTCACCCACGGCTCGGTCGTGAGCGACCTCACCGGCCTCGACGTCCGCATGGGCGCCTTCGTGGTCCTGCGCCGTGGCCCCGACGGCGCTCACACGGTGGCCGGCCAGCTGTACGTCGAGTAGACGCTCGGCGACACGTCAGGGCCAGCCGCACGGATTTCACGGATTGACCTGGGCGTCCCGGGAAACGTCGACACGGCTGGCCGAGGGCCTGCGGGTGAACGAGGCCCTGTGGGAATGTCTGCACCGCGTGCCGGCCTTGAATCTGCCGGCCTGGTACCTGGGGGCAGGCTGTATCGTGCAGACGATCTGGAACCTCGCGCACGGCAAGCCGCCGGGAGCCGACATCCTCGACCATGACCTCGTCTACTACGATCCCGACCTGTCCGAGGAGCGTGAGCTCGGCGTGGCCCGGGCCGCCCAGGAACTTGTGGCAGATCTCGGGATCGAGCTCGACGTCAAGAACGAGGCGCGCGTTCACCTGTGGTATCCGCAACGGTTCGGCCGCAGCATCGCGCCCTATCGATCGACCGAGGACGCCATCGCAACGTGGCCGACCACGGCGTCGGCGATCGGAGTGCGCCCCCACGGGGGTGAGCTGGCGGTGTGGGCTCCCTTCGGCACGCACGATCTGTTCGGCCTCGTCGTGCGTCCGAACCGCGTCCAGATCACCCCGGCGATCTATCAGGCGAAGGTGGCTCGCTGGGCCGCCTGCTGGCCTTCGCTGGTTGTCCTGACCTGGGAGGAGGGCGTGGGCTGAGCCCGCCCCTCAGTCGAACATCAGCACGGTCCGCGCGACCTCGCCGGCCTTCATCGCCCGGAAGGCCTCGTTGATGTCGCCCAGGCGACCGCGCCGGGTCACCATCTCGTCGAGCAGGAGCCGCCCCTGCCGGTAGAACTCGAGATAACGCGGGATGTCGACGCGGAAGCGGTTGGAGCCCATCCGCGACGTCTGCACCTTGCACTCCGGGCGGATCGCCATCCACGGGAACTCGATCATCGCGTCGGGCGGCAGCACGCCGACGATGGTCGCGGTGCCGCGAATGGCCAGGCTCTCGATCGCCTGCCGGACGAGCGTGGCGTTGCCGACCGCTTCGAAGGCGTGATCGACGCCGGCGCCGCGGGTGAGCGCGCGGATCGCCTTGACCGGGTCGTCGTGAGCGCTGTTGACCACGTGGGTCGCCCCGACGCGCCTGGCCATCTCGAGCTTGCCGTCGAAGACGTCGACGCCGATGATCTGGCCGGCGCCCCCGATCCGCGCCCCCTGCACGATCGCGAGCCCGACCCCGCCGCAGCCGAACACGGCCACCGTCTGCCCAGCCTCCAGGCCCGCGGTCCGCAGCGCGGCGCCCACGCCGGTCAGCACCCCGCAGCCCACGAGCGCGGCACGGTCGAGCGGCAGGTCGGCGTCGATCTTCACGAGCGAGTTCTCGTGCAGCAGCATGCGCTCGGCGTAGCTGCTGATGCCGATGAACTGCCGGACCGGCGCGCCCCGCTGGGACAGGCGCGGCGCCGCCGCATCCGGGCGCGTCACGGCGCCACCGGTGCAGAGGTTCGGATGGCCGCCGAGACACTGCGCGCAGCTGCCGCAGAAACCCGACAGGCAGGCCACGACGTGGTCGCCCGGCTTCACCGTGGTGACGTCGGCGCCGACCGCCTCCACGACGCCGGCGCCCTCGTGGCCGAGCACGATCGGCCGATCGAGCGGCCAGCGGCCGTAGCCGTCGACGACGTGCAGGTCGCTGTGGCAGACGCCGGTGGCGGCCGTCCGCACCAGCACCTCACGACCCCACGGCTTGTCCACGTCCACCGTCTCGACCGTGAGCGGCTCGTGCACCTTGCGAAACACCGCGGCCTGCATGTCCATGGCTTCCCTCTCGCTCAGCTCGTCCGGGGACGGACGCCCTCGACCAGGATGAGGCTGGAGCTCGCGGCTTGCTGGCGCATGGGGATCGTCTTGGCGTACTCCGGCGACGCGTACCAGCGCCGTGCCTGCTCCATGCTCTCGAACTCCACGACCACCACCGACCGGGGATGCACCATTCCCTCCAGGACCTCGAACTCGCCGTCCACGACGATCGGCTTGCCGCCATAGGGCGCGAACGTCGACCGCGCGGCCTGCCGATAGGCCTTGAACGCGTCGGGGTCGGTGACTTCCAGATACGTGATCACGTAGGCCGCCATGGCGTCCTCCCTGGTGACCGCGCGTCGCTAACGGGGGAACGGCGATGGTGCCGCGTAGCGCGGCATCACCTCGGTCGCGAACAGCTCGACGGAGCGCATCGCTTGCGCGTGGCTGAGGTCACCCCACTGGAACGAGCAGACGAAGTAGTTGGCACCGGTCGCCAGGTACTCGTCCATGTACTCGCGCACGGCGGCCGGCGTGCCGGCCAGCGCCACGCCGCCGAGGCGGTTGGGGTGCTCGCGCCGCGCCTGCTGGTCGAAGCGCTCCAGCTCGGCGTCGATGTCCCGCCGCAGCTCGCGCGCCGGCAGGCCGGCCGGGCGTTCGCCGACGAAGCCGAAGGAGCCGTCCCGCGTCGACTGGAACTGCGTGAGGCCGCGCTTCTCCGCCTCCAGCCGCCGCGGCGCCGCGAGGTTCCACCGGTACTTCTCCCAGGCCGGTCGGGCGGCGGCCAGCGCCTCCTCGTTCGTCTCGGCCACCACCAGGTGCACGACGAGACCGATCATCGGCTCCTGGCCCTGCACCGTCAGCCGCCCCCATCCCTGGTGCTCTTCCCAGGCGGCGCGATAGCGCGGGACGGCGACCGCCAGGCCGTCGAGCGAGCCCACGATGATCGTGTGCATGCCCTCCATGGCCGCCGTCACCGGGTTACGCATGTACCAGAGTGGCGGGTAGGGCTGCTGCAGCGGCCGCAGGTACATGGGCAGCGCGTCGAAGCTGTGGAAGCGACCGGCGTAGGTGAGGTGGTCGTGGCTGAGCCCCTCCCGGATGATGGCCAGCGTCTCCACGTACCGCGCGTAGTTTGTCTCGGAGTCGGCTTCCTGCCCCCAGAAGTACGCCTCCATGACACCGCCGCGGCCGACGCCGATCTCGAGCCGGCCGTCGCTCAGGTGGTCGAGCATGCTGATCTCTTCGATCAGGCGCAACGGGTGGTGCAGCGGCAGCACGTACACGCAAGGTCCGAAGCGCATGCGCCGCGTGCGCTGCGCCACGGCGCCGAGGAAGACGTTCTGCGAGGGCGCCAGGCTGTGGATGGCCGGGGTGTGGTGCTCGGCCAGGTGATAGGCGTAGAAACCCGCCGCGTCGAGGCGCTCGATCTGCACCAGTCGCTCGCGGTAGATCTGGTCCAGCCGCAGGCCCGGGACCGGCTCGATGTGGTCGAAGACGCCGAATCGCAGTGGCATGGAGCCTCCCCGGGGCGCCCGCCGGGCGGACGTGACCGGACGCGCGAAGTATAAACCCGATGCCCGGGTGTAGACTGCCGGTGCCCGAGCCCAGCCGAGAAAGGACGCCACCATGAACGTCGGGATCTCCGTGCCGCTGCCCGCCTACAACGTCGACGTCGCGTTCATGGCCCGCACCGCCGAGCAGCTCGGCTTCGAGTCGTTCTGGTGCGCCGAGCATCCGTTCATTCCGGTGCACACGACCAGCCGCTTCCCCGGCTCCGAGGACGGCGTCATCCCCGAGACGTACTCGCACTTCGTCGACCCGTTCGTGGCGCTGGCCCGCGCCTCGGGCGTGACGAGCCGGATGAAGCTGGGCACCGGGATCGTGCTGGTGCCCGAGCGCCATCCGCTGCTGCTGGCCAAGGAGATCTCCACGCTCGACCTCTTCAGCGGCGGCCGCTTCCTGTTCGGCATCGGCGCCGGCTGGCTGCGCGAGGAGACGCAGATCATGGGCGGCGACTTCGACCACCGCTGGAGCCAGGTGCGCGAGTCGGTCCTGGCCATGAAGGAGCTGTGGACGAAGCTCGAGGCCGAGTTCCACGGCACCTACTACGACTTCCCGCCGGTGAAGTCCTACCCGAAGCCCGCGCAGAAGCCGCACCCGCCGGTGATCCTCGGCGGCCACGCGAAGAACGTGCTGGAGCGCGTGGTGGCCTGGGGCGACGGCTGGCTGCCGAACCGCACCACGCCCGAGAAGCTGGCGGAGAGTCGCGCCACCCTCGACCGCCTGGCCAAGGACGCCGGGCGGAATCCCGCCGCCATCACGATCTCCGTCCACGGGCAGCCGGCCGATCGCGACCTCGTCCGCCGTTTCCACGACGCCGGCGCCACCCGCGTGATCGTGCGGCCGCCGTCGGTCAAGACGGAGTCGGAAATGGGGGCCGAGCTGACGAAGATCGCCGAGGCCGTGCTGAGGTAGCCGCTCGCCTCAACCGATCACGAGGGCGCCGATCGACGGCAGGCCCTTGACGGCCAGCTCCCAGTGCTCGCCGGCGTCGAGCGAGCGGTACGCGCGGCCGTCGCCGGTGCCGAAGACCGCGAGCGGGCCGGCCGCGGCCAGGCAGCCGGTGTCGATGTTGTCGTCGAACCACTTCGGCAGGCCCGCCTGGCAGCGCTCGAAGCGCGCGCCGCCGTCGAGACGCTTGCGGTAGATCGCCGAGCGGCGGCCCTGGAAGCCCGTCGCCACCGAGATCAGCACGTGCTCGCCGGCCACGGCGACCGCGCGCAGGTAGTGCGCGTGCAGCCCCGCCGTCGCGAACTCGTAGGAGTCGCCGCCATCACGGCTCAGGCCAAAGCCCTCCGCGGAGGCGAGCAGCACGATCTCCGGGCGCGCGGGATGGGCGAGAACCTGGTGGACGTCGGTCTCGATGTCGACCGTGGGAGTCCACGACGCGCCGCCGTCGCGCGAGCGGGCCACGCCGCCCACGTGCACGTTGACGTGGATGGCGCCGTCGCGCGCCACCGCGATCGAGCGGACGTCGGCGGGATCGCCCCACGGCTGGTACCAGGCC
>JBKOZA010000534.1:0-1089 GCA_046725675.1 Candidatus Methylomirabilota bacterium | reverse complement strand
CGGCCGGCGCGCCGGTGCCGGCACCACGCACGACGCGACGGGTCTGGCTCGACGGCCGCTCGACCGAGGCCCGCGTCTTCGACCGCGGCGCGCTCGGCCGCGGCGCCCGCCTGGTCGGCCCGGCGATCGTCGAGCAGCCCGACACGACGGTGCTGGTGCCGGCCGAGCACGTGGGCGAGGTCGATCGCTTCGGCAACCTGTGGCTCCGGAGGCAAGCCTGATGCGCCTGGACGCGCTGACCGTGGAGATCCTCCGCAACTGCCTGCAGGGCGCCGTCGAGGAGATGGCCTACGTCGTCGAGCGCACGGCGTACACGACGTTCGTGAAGGAGACGGCGGACTTCACCTGCGGCCTGCTCACGCCCTCGGGGGAGTTCTTCGCGTACCCCGTCGAGCTGGGCGTCGCCAGCTTCGGCGGTATCAGCTACGCGCACACGCTGGAGGCGGTGGGCCCGCTCGAGCCGGGCGACGTCGTCATCACCAACGATCCGTACGGCTCGGCGGCGGCGGCGACCCACCTGCCCGACATCCACCTGATCCGCCCGATCTTCTGGGACGATCGCCTCGTCGCCTACGGCGCCGGGTTCCTGCACAGCTCCGACGTGGGCGGGATGGTGCCGGCGTCCATCTCGCCGCGGGCGGCGGAGATCTTCCAGGAAGGTCTGCGGGTGCCGCCCAAGAAGCTGTTCGTGCGCGGCGTCGTGAACCGCGATCTGCTCGACGTGATCCTGGCCAACTGCCGGATCCCCGAGCAGAACTGGGGCGACCTGCAGGCGCTGGTGGCGGGGCTCACGACCGGCGAGCGCCGGATGCACGAGCTGATCCGCCGCTTCGGGCCCGACACCGTCGACAAGGCGATGGACGACCTGATCGACTACGCCGCCCGCAAGGTCGAGGCGCTCATCCGCCGCATGCCGCCCGGGCGCTACGAGTTCTCGGACTACATCGAGGACGACGTGGTGAGCACCATCCCGATCCGGCTGAAGGTCGCGCTCACGATCGGCGACGGCGAGATCCACCTGGACTTCACGGGCAGCGACGTGCAGGTGGCCTCCGCCCTCAACGTGCCGACGGCGGGCCGCGTGCACCC
>JBKOZA010000533.1:0-3377 GCA_046725675.1 Candidatus Methylomirabilota bacterium | reverse complement strand
CGCGCTGATGGTCGGGCCGGACGACGATGCCGTGCACCCAGCCGGTCGCGGGCGCGCCGGCGAAGACGGTGGCACCGCCGGTCCCGACGATCGTGCCGTCCACGTCGGCGACGAAGAGCGCCGAGTCCTCGCGCGCGCCATAGAACTCGAACAGCGCGCGCCGCTCCCGCCAGCCCACGGCGTCGTTGGCCGCCAGCGCTCCGTCCAGGTCCGGGGAACGGAGTGCGCGGATGGTCACGGCCGCACCGGGGGTCACCGGCGAGACGGTCTCCGGGCGATGCACGGCGCCGGACCGGGTACGATCATCCACGGGCGAGTATAATCCCCGCGCGAAAGGAGGCCGGGCATGCGCACGCACATCGAGGGCGGCTGGGTCGTCGCCTTCAACGGCCGGACGCACGAGGTTCACGAGTCGGGTAGCGTCGTGTTCGAGGACGACCGCATCGTTCACGCCGGCCCCGCCTACTCGGGTCCCGCCGACGCGCGCATCGTGGCCCGTGGCAAGCTGGTCTCCCCGGGATTCATCAACACACACGTGCACACGGCCGGCAACGCGGGCGACTACCTGCTGTTGGACATGGCCAAGAACGACTACCGCACCTCGAACTACATGAGCTTCGCCGCCCCGCTCAAGGGCAAGGTGACCCCGCCGCCAGCCGCCGCGGTCGCCGCCCTCCGCACGTTCGTGTTCCTGCACGCCTTGAAGAACGGGACCACGACCATCATCGACGTCGGCGGGCTGCGCGGCGACTGGGACGGCTACGCGCGCCTGGTCGACGACCTCGGCGTGCGCGTGTACGGCAGCCCGCCGTTTCGCGACCGCGACACCTACATGGACCCGCAGGGCCGCCTGACCTACGACGAGGACGTGGCGGTGGGCCGCGAGCGGCTCCGCGAGGCGGTCGGCTTCGTGAAGAGCTTCGACAAGACCGCCAACGGTCGGCTGCGCGGGATGCTGAACGCCGCCCAGGTGGAGACGTGCACCGAGCGGCTGCTCCGCGAGGGCCGGGACGCCGCCCGCGAGCTCGATGTGCCGATCCACACCCACGCCGGCGGCAACCTCGTCGAGTTCCAGCAGATCATGGGCGAGCATCGCAAGACGCCGATCCAGTTCCTGGCCGATATCGGCTTCCTCGACGAGCGCGCGCTGATCGGCCACGCCGTCTTCACCGCCGGCCACCCGTGGACCGGCCACCCCTTCGGCGACGACGTCCGGGTGCTGGCCGAGCGGGGCGCCACGATCGGCCACTGCCCGTACAAGTACGCCAAGATGGCGATGACGCTGCGCTCGTTCCAGCGCTACCTCGAGGCCGGCGTCACCATCGCGCTGGGCACCGACACCTTCCCGCTGGACATCGTCTCCGAGCTGCGCTGGGCGTCCGTCCTGGCCAAGACGACCGACGGCAACTACCAGGCCGGCCAGCACCGCGACGTGTTCAACGCCGCCACGCTGGGAGGCTGCCGCTTCATCGCCCGCGACGATCTCGGCCGGCTGGCGCCGGGCGCCAAGGCCGACATCCTGCTGATCGACCTCGACCACATCGGCGCCGGGATGTACGCCGATCCGATCAAGGCGCTGGTCGACGCCGCCAGCGGGCGCGACGTGGATACGGTCATCGTCGACGGCAAGGTGCTGGTGCAGGACCACCGGCTCACCCGCGTGGACGAGGCGGCGGTGTATGCCAAAGCGCGGGAGGCCACGCAGCACTACTGGAGCAACGTTTCCGGCTGGCGGTGGGACGGCGCTGGCGTCGATCAGATCATCCCGCCGGCGTTCCCGCTGCACCGGGCGCGCTGAGCGAGAACGGAGAGACCGAGCGCATGCGCGGCAAGCAGGTCCTCATGGAGAGCCTGATCGCCCATGGGGTCGAGCACGTGTTCGGCAACCCGGGCACCACCGAGAGCCCTATCCTCGACGCGCTTCTGGACTACCCGCAGCTCCGCTACATCGTGGCCCTGCACGAGGGTGTGGCGCTCGGGGCGGCGAGCTACTACGCGCAGGCGACGGGCACGACGGCCGTCGTGAACGTGCACGTGGCCCCGGGTCTCGGCAATGCGCTCGGCATGCTCTACAACGCGTTCAAGGCGCGCTCGCCGCTCGTGGTGACGGCCGGCCAGCAGGACACACGTCTGCGGCTACGGGGCCCGGTGCTCGGCCACGACCTGGTCGCGATGGCCGCGCCACTGACCAAGTGGAGCGTGCAGGTCGAGCGGGCCGACGAGTTCGCGCTGATCGTGCACCGCGCGCTGAAGATCGCCGCCGACCCGCCGGCCGGCCCGGTGTTCGTCGCCCTGCCGATCGACGTGCTCGAGCAGGAGACCGACGTCGGCGCCTTCGCGCCGGGGCACCTCTACCGGGCGCCCGCCCCCGACCCGGCCGCCATCCGGGCCGCCGCGGAGCTTCTGCTGGCCGGCCGGCGGCCGGCAATGATCGTGGGCGACGACGCCGCGCGCGCTCCTGCCGAGGTGGCGACGCTGGCCGAGTTGCTCGGCGCCGCCGTCTGGTGCGAAGGGATCCGCACCCACCAGGTCCTGCCGAGTGGCCACCCGAACTTCCGGCTCGGCCTTCCCTTCGACGCCGTGGCCGTGCGCCGCGCGCTCGAGGACACCGACGTCGTGCTCCTCGTCGGCGGTCCGTTCTTCGAGGAAGTCTGGTACGCGCCCGGCTCACCGCTGCCGGCCGGCGCGACGACGATCCAGATCGAGGCCTCGCCCGAGCGCCTGGCCCAGAACCTGGCCGTGAGCGTCGGGCTGGTCAGCGATCCGGGGGCGGCGCTCACCGCCCTCCGCGCCGCCGTGGAGCGCGAGGCCGGTCCCGCGTTCCGGGACGCCGCGAGGCAGCGCAACGACGCGCTGCGCGCGCTCAAGACCCAGGACACCGAGGCCCAGCGTGCACGGGCGACCAAGCGCTGGGATCACGCGCCGATCTCCGTGCCGCGCCTGATGGCCGAGCTCGAGTCGGCGCTGCCGCCCGACGCGATCGTGGTGGATGAGGCGATCACCGCCAGCCTCGACCTGGCCCGGACGCTCGACTTCGAGCGCGTCGGCGACTACGTCGGCGCGCGGGGGGGCGGCATCGGCCAGGCGCTGCCCGGCGCGCTGGGCGTGAAGCTCGCCCATCCCGATCGCCCGGTCGTCGCCGTCTCCGGCGATGGCTCGGCCATGTACAGCATCCAGGCGCTGTGGACCGCGGCCCATCATGATCTCGCCGTCGTGTTCGTGATCCTGAACAACCGCGAGTACCGGATCCTCAAGCACAACATGGACACCTACCGGCAACGCTTCGGCGCCAAGCCTGACCGGGGCTACCCGAACATGGATCTCGTCGCGCCCGATCTGGGCTTCGTCGACCTCGCGCGTGGCATGGGCGTGGAGGG
>JBKOZA010000532.1:0-8054 GCA_046725675.1 Candidatus Methylomirabilota bacterium | reverse complement strand
GCCTTGTCGTAGCCGGGCAGCAGCTCCGCGCACTGCGGAACGGTGGCGTCGCCTCTCGGGATCGGCTGCGTCTTGGCCGTCTTCTGCCGGGGCTCCTGGGGCACCGGCTTCTCGTCGATGCCGATGAGCGGCTTGCCGTTCGTGCGGTCCAGGATGTACACCCAGCCGGTTCGGCCGGCCTCGGCGATGCCCTTGCGCGGCTGGCCGTCGATGACCGTGTCGAACATGACCATGGGGCTGGCCGCGTCGTAGTCCCAGATGTCGTGGTGCACCTGCTGGAAGTGCCACGCGTACTCGCCGGTCTTCGCCTTCAGGGCCACCATCGACGCGCAGAAGAGGTTGTCGCCCTCGCGCATCGAACCGTCGTAGTCCGGACCACAGTTGCCGGTGGCAAAGTAGATGAGGCCCAGATCGGGGTCGAGGGCCGGCGTGTTCCAGATCGTCGCGCCGCCCCGCATCGCGTGATCGGTGCCGGCCGGCCACGTATCGGCGCCGATCTCACCGGGGCCGGGCAGCGTGTACCAGCGCCACAGGATCTCGCCCGACTTGGCGTCGAGGGCTGTGAGACGACCGCGCACCCCGAACTCCCCGCCGGCGATGCCGCTGTAGACCATGCCGTCGTGATAGAGCGGAGCGCTGGTGATGGTGTAGCCGTTCTCCCACTTCTCGATCGGCTTCTTCCACCGGACCTTGCCCGTCTTCATGTCCAGCGCGACCATGGTGGCGTCGAGCTGGCCGAAGAACAGCATCCCCTCGCCCATGGCCAGGCCCCGGTTGACCCAGCCGCAGCAGATCGTGGAGATCGTCTGGTCGATGCCCGACCAGTACTCCCACACGATCTCGCCGGTCTTCGCGTTCAGGGCGAAGACGTCGTCGTTGCCGGTGATGATGTACATGACCCCGTCCTTGACGAGGGGCGTGGCCTCGAAGGAGTACTTGCCCCCGAGCCCCGAGCTCTTGAGACGGGTCATCCAGGCGCCCTTGAGCTGCTTGACGTTGCTCGTGTCGATCTGCTTGAGGGTGGAGTAGCGCTGGTTGGTGAGGTTGCCGCCGTTCGTGATCCAGTCCTTGCCCACCGGGCTGCGCAGGAGCCGATCGATCTCGGGATCGGCGGCCCCGGCGGGCGCGACCATCTGGAGCACCAGAGTGAGGATCGTCAACACCGGGATCACCCGCCGGGCTTGGCACTTCATCTGCTGGCCTCCTTCTCCCCTTACAGCAGTGGCCAAACACATCCACGAGCCCCGGCCGGTCCCCAACCCCACGGACCTGGGCGGCTGCGCCCCCGGCCGGACATTGCGAGGAGGCAGACATAGCCCCGCCCACCGGACATGTCAAGGCCGCTCGCGCCCGCCGCGCAGTCGTGACGGCGCGACCTGTCGGTACGCTTGCTCGACCAGCCTTCCCACGACGGTCCAGTCCGGTCGTCCGTCGATCCGCACGCCGACCCAGCCCCGATGTCCGACGTACGGCGGTCGGAAGAAGCGCCCGGGGTCGGCGAAGATCATCGCCTCCTGCTCGCCGAGGGGCGCCGGCAGCCAGACGGCCAGGTGATCGGCCCCGTGATGATGATCGTCGAGCTGGGCGAAGAGGCGTCCGCGCACGCGCCACGTCGGCTCGCCCCACGCCAGCTTCTCGGTGGTCTCGGGCAGCGCCAGGCAGATCGCCCGCAAGCGCTCCACCGGCGTGCGGGCCGGGCGCCGCGCGGCTCGACGCGGCTTCGGTGTTCGCGGGCGGGAGCGAGCGGCACGCTTCACGTCGAGCGGTTCCCCTCTGACTCGCCCCACCGCCATCGCAGTGTGCCCGTCCATTGCGCCGTGGCCGGGCGGCTCATCGGACGACAGGGCCGGTGCCCGAGCCGTCGCTCTTCAGCGGAGGCAGCACGTCGCGGGGATCGAGACCCAGCTCGAGCATGCCCAGCGTGGACAGGCAGAAATCGCGCGGGGGGAACTGCACCGGCGCCACCGCCCCGTCGCGAAAGAACCGCTCGAGCGGCGAGCTCTTGAACAGGACGTGGGCGCCGCCCAGCGTCATCGCGGTCCGGGTGATGCGCGTGACCGCCTCGCCCACGAGGTACTTGGCTCGATAGAGCGCCGACAGCGCGGCCGGGGT
Source organism: Candidatus Methylomirabilota bacterium (assembly GCA_046725675.1). Classification (GTDB taxonomy): domain Bacteria; phylum Methylomirabilota; class Methylomirabilia; order Rokubacteriales; family CSP1-6; genus AR5. The sequence continues at coordinate 5,942 of JBKOZA010000532.1, read as the reverse complement.
CGGGCCCTCGGTGTCGCTGAGCCAGGCCGCGTGGTAGGTCAGCCATCGCGCGGCTTCCAGGTCGACGCTCATCTCACCCACCTGCCGCCGCACGTCGGGGTGATACGCCAGGGACTGCGTGAACCCCGGTGGAGTCCGGGCGTGGACGATCTCGACGATTGCCTTGTAGGCCGCCACCGCGATGCCGAGGTAGACGGCCGTGTAGGACCCCCAGAACCAGTTGGCGCCGTCGCGCCGGAACGGCACGATGTCGTCCGACCGGACGAGCAGCGCGTCGTCGGACACCCAGCACTCGTCGAGGACCATCGAATCGCTCCGGGTCGCCCGCATGCCGAGCGTGTCCCATACCTTGTCCACGCGGCGGCCGGGAGCGTCGGGAGGCACCAGGAGCAGCATGGCCGCGGTCGGGACCGTGGCCTCGTCGGGGTAGGCCATCACCATCACGTAGTCGGCGGCGGCGATCATCGAGGCGAACGCCTTGCGGCCCGTGAGGCGGTAGCCGCCGTCCACGCGCCGGGCCCGCGTCAGCGGAACGGGCGTGCCGACCAGCCCCGACGTCGTCGGCTCCGAGAAATTGCCGCCGATGAGCTTGCCCTCGTGCACCACCATCTTCGCCAGCCGCTCCTTGGTGGCGCGCGACACCCGTGCGCTCTCCATGAGAGGCCCCACGACCGATAGGTGCATGTTGAACGAGAGCGCCGTCGACGCGCAGCCCTGGGCCAGCTCCTCGGCGGCGAGAGACCAGCCCAGCAGGCCGACGCCGGCGCCGCCGAGCTCGGTGGGGACGTTCAGCCCGTAGAAGCCGGCGGCGCGCAGGGCGGCATAGTTCTCGAACGGATCGCTGGCCTCCGCATCGTGACGCGCCGCCCGGGTGGCGAAATCCTCGGCCAGGGCCCGGGCTCGCCGCTGCAAATCACGCTGCCCGTCGGTGATCCGGAACTCCATGCGGCGCTCTCCGCCTACCGGCGGGTCAGCGCGAAGCCGGGATAGCCTCGGGCCGCGACGTCGTCGCAGTATTGCCGGTAGGCTCCGACGCCACCGATGTACGGCATGAAGATGCGGGGCTTGCCAGGGACGTTGGCGCCCATGTACCAGGAGTTGGCCCGCGGGTAGAGGGTGGCGTGCCCGACCTCGTTGACGTGCGCGACCCAGGCGTCCTCGGCCTCGACGGTGGCCTCGATGGCGGAGTGGCCGCGCTCGCGCAGGTAGGCGATGCAGTCGGCGATCCAGTCGACGTGCTGCTCGATGGACACGATCATGTTGCTGAGCACGGACGGGCTGCCGGGACCGGTGATCGCGAACAGGTTCGGGAACCCGGCGACGGCGAGGCCCAGGTACGTGCGCGGGCCCGCCGCCCACTTCTCCTGCAGGCGATGCCCCGCCCGCCCGCGGATGTCGATGGCCAGCAGGGCGCCGGTCATGGCGTCGAATCCCGTGGCGAACACGATGCTGTCCAGCCGGTACGTCGCCGCTCGCGTGCGGAGCCCGTCGCGGACGATCGCCTCGATCGGCGCCTTGCGGATGTCGACGAGCGTGACGTTGGGCCGATTGAAGGTGGCGTAGTAGTCGGTGTCGACGCAGAGGCGCTTGGTGCCCACGGGGTAGTCGCGGGGCGACAGCGCCTCCGCCACGGCCGGATCGCGCACGGTGGCCCGGATCTTCCCGCGGAAGAAGTCGGCCGCGGTGTCGTTCGCCTCCTGGCTGGTCAGCAGATCGGCGAACGTGGCATTGAAGCCCAGCCCGCCCCGCCTCCAGTGTGCCTCGTACTTGCGCTCACGTTCCTCCGGCGACACCTCCAGCGCCGACCGGTCCTCCCGCTCGACGACGAAGCCGACACGCGACTCGCGGGCCTGCCGCCGGAACTCGGCGTACTCGGCCTTGATCCGCCGCTCGTACGCCGGATCCAGCGGCTCGTTCTGGGCCGGGATGCTGAAGTTCGGGGTTCGCTGGAAGACGAACAGGTGAGTCGCCTGGCGCGCAATGAGCGGGATCGACTGGATGGCGGAGGAGCCGGTCCCGATGACGCCCACCCGCTGGCCGGTGAAGTCCACCCCCTCGTGCGGCCAGTGGCCCGTGTGATACCACTTCCCCGCGAAGCTCTCGAGCCCCTCGACGTCCGGCACCTGGGCGGTGGACAGGCAGCCGGTCGCCATGATGCAGAACCGGGCGGACACCCGATCGCCACGGTCGGTCTCCACGGTCCACCGGCCGCCGGCCTCGTCGAAGACGGCCGTCGTCACCCGGGTGGCGAGCTGGACGTCGCGCCGCAAGTCGAAGCGGTCGGCGACGTGGTTGATGTACGTCAGGATCTCCGGCTGGGAGGCGTACCGCTCCGTCCAGTGCCACTCCTGCTGCAGCTCGTCCGAGAACGAGTAGGAGTAGTCCATGCTCTCGACGTCGCATCGCGCCCCGGGATAACGGTTCCAGTACCACGTGCCGCCGACGCCGTCGCCCGCCTCGAACACCCGTGCGGACAGCCCGAGCCCGCGCAGACGGTGGAGCGCGTACAGTCCGGCGAACCCCGCCCCCACGATGACGGCGTCGAGCTGGCGCACCGGGCCCTGGCCGGCGGGGCCCGGCCGCGGCGCCTCGGCCGCCACGCCTGGCGTCGCGCTCACGGATGGATCACCGTCCCGGCGCGGCTGACGACGAAGGCCTCGTGGCGGTCGAAGAAATCGGTGACGACCTCGGCGAACGCCTCCGGACGCTCGGCCTCGATCGGTGAGCCCGCATCGTAGACGAATACCAGGTGGCAGCCCGGGATCCGCTCGACGAAGCTCCGGCGCCACGTCGGGGCGCCGGCCCGCGTGCCGACCACCACGAGGGTCGGCGTGGTGAGGGACGTCAGCCACGAGACTCGATCGTCGTCGTCGTGCCGACCCGCCGGGGGCGTTTCCAGGACGAGGGCCAGGACGCGCCCCGGTGCCTGGTGCGCGAGTCGCAGGGCCACCTCGGCCGTCGCCGCGCTGCCGATCAGGTTGAACGTCTCGACTCCCAGCGTCGTCAGCGCCGCCGCCGCGCTCCCGGCGGCCGCTTCGCCGGCGCCAGGAGACTCCACGAGCGCGACCCGGAAACGCCGGGCCAGGAGATCGTGCGCGGCCGTGGGGCGCGGGTCGCCCGCGGGCAGAAGGTGGACCAGCGGCACGCCGTCCCCGGCCTCGGCGTATCGAAGCCGCAGCCCGTTTGCCTCGACGGAGCCCTGGCGGAAGCCGCCCATTGACCTCGAGCCCCTCAGATCTCGCGGATGCGCGGCAACACCTTCGTGCCGAACAGGTCGAGGGCGCGCATCAGCGGATCGACGTCGGGCGAGCCGGGCGGATGCAGAGAGAGGTCAAGCACGCCGGCGCCGATCACCTCGCGGCAGCGGCGGACCTGCTCGACGACCGTGTCGGGGCCACCCACGAACGTCGTGGGCAACGCGCCGCTCACGACGGCCGCGCGCGCCTCGCCCGCGATGTTACGGGCGTCCAGCGTCGAGATGGCGTCGCGGACGCCCGCCCGCATGCCGAACGGCGCCTCCTTCGGCTGGGCGCGGAGTCGCGCGTGGGCTTCCTCGTCGGTGTCGGCGACGAGCATGTTGGCCCGGTAGATGATCTGCTCCGGGGTGGGCTCCCACCCGTGACGCGCGCACTGCTCGCGGTAGTAGCGCGTGGCCTTGGCCATGACCTCGAACGGCCCGTAGGAGACGCCGCAGCCGAGGCGATGGCGCGCCGCGAACTCGCAGGCCTCACGGCTGGTGCCCAGCGCGTAGGTGGGCGGGTATGGCTGCTGCAGCGGGCGCGGCCAGATGGAGACGGTGCGATAGCGGAAGTGTCGGCCCTGCCAGCCGAACGGCCGCGGCTCCGTCCACGCTCGCAGGATCAGCTCCATGCCCTCGTCGGTGCGTTCGCGAGACTCCTGCGGGTTGAGGTCGTAGGTGAGCGCCTCGTTGGCGGTGCCTCGCAGCAGGCCGACGACCAGGCGGCCCTGGGCCAGCGTATCCAGCATCGCCAGCTCCTCGGCCACGCGCACCGGGTTGCTGTGCGCCACGATGGGCCCGAGCAAGGCGATCGTGATCCGGCGCAGGCGGGCCGCGATGAACGCCGCCGACACGATCGGCGACGGCGTGAGGATCCGCGGCGAATAGTGATGCTCGGAGACGCTCACCCAGTCGAACCCGAGCTGCTCGACGTACTCCAGCCGCTCGATCATCGCGCGATACGCCCGGTCCCCGGCCTCGGGATCGTAAGCGCCGGAGGGCACCGGCCACTCGGAGGGCAACGGCCGCGGCGGCTGGTACCGCACCGTCTCGAAGAACGACACCTTCATCGCCAGCCTGGCCCGCCCACGAAAGCCATCAGCGATCGAAGACGAGGGGGACGTCGCGGTCGTGGCGTCCCTGGGCGAAGAGCTCGAGGGCGTCGGGGCGCTCGTAGTAGATCTCGAGGGTGTTGCCGTCGGGATCGTCGAAGTAGATGCTCAGCTGGCTCACGTGATCGACCGCGCGCGTGATCGCCACGCCGTGCTCGCGGAGCGTGGCGTGGGCGTCTCTCAGCGCTTCCTCGCTGTCCACGCGGAACGCGATGTGACCGAGGCCTCGTACGCCCGGCGCCTGCCGGCGCGCCGCCTCGGGGTCCTTCACCGGGAACAGGTCGATCGCGTGACTCTGCCCCTCGAGCGCCATGAAGGTGCCGCCGTGCTCCGGGTCTTCTTCCAGCACGCGGAAGCCGAGGAGCTCGTAGAACTTCCGGGACCGCTCCAGGTCGAGCACGCGCAACAGGACGTGGCCGATCTCCTTGAGCCGTATCATCGGAACCTCCCGGCACCGTGCCTCGCCGCCAGCCGGCGCGCCGACAGTGTAGCCCTGGTGATCCCGGGCGGGTAGCCGGCCCGCGACGGCGGGCCGGCCAGCGCCGGCTAGGGGGTCGGCGGCGCCACCGAGACGCCCTGGACCTTGTTGCGCGAGATGGCCTCCGCCACGAAGCCCGAGGCCTTCACGGCCTCCACGAACGCGCGGAGGTACGTCGCGCCGGCCTGGCGGGCCTTCGGCGTGCCGATCGCTTGCTGGACCGCCGTGAACTGGCCGTCGAGCACGCGGGCGCCGGGAAGCTTCTGGACGTCCATCAGCAGGCGTGGCCGCAGCCCGGACAGCACCTCCAGCTTCTCCTTCACGAACAGATCGAACGACGCGTCGATGCCCTTGGTCACCATCAGCCGGGCGTGCCTGATGTTGCGGCTCAGGTAGAGCTCGTAGGCGCTCTTCTCGGATACCGCGATGCGGACGCCCTCGCGGTCGACGTCGGCAACCGAGCGGATCGGCGAGCCGGACGGCACGAGGTAGGTCGCCGGGATCTCGAGGTAGGCGGCGGTGAACGCGATCTCGGCCGCGCGCTGCGGCTCGGCACCGAGGAACGCGACGTCCCAGACCCCGGTCCGCACGGCGTCGCCCAGCTGGCCGGCCGTGTCGAACTTCGAGAACGCCACCGGCACGCCCAGCCGGCGGGCGAGCTCGCGGGCCAGGTCGGGCGCGACGCCGCGCGGGTCCGTCGCCGACGAGCCGGAGGTGACGAGCAGGAAGTTGCCGTGGTTGAGGCCGACGTGGAGCGTCCCCGTCGGCGCCAGCTCGGATCGCACTGCCGGAGAGATGTCGTTCGCCATAGCGCCGGACGTTAACACGACCAGGGCGATGCCCGCTATGCCGAGCCTGCCGAAGTCGAGTATCCTCCCCCCGAGGAGGCGGCCATGACCGAGGCGACGCCCACCATCTCCCTCGACGCGATCACGGGCCCCAAGGCGTGGAAGCGCGATGAGCTGCAGCCCGCGGACTGGCTGGTCGCGCTTCCCGACGACGCCGTCGCCGAGCTGGACGCCGCGGTCGAGCGGCTGCGCCGGGAGCCGCAGCCGGTGGAGGCGCTGGCGCCCGAGGGCTTCGAGCTCGCCAGCTGCGCGCGCGTCATGGCCAC
>JBKOZA010000531.1:0-5217 GCA_046725675.1 Candidatus Methylomirabilota bacterium | reverse complement strand
TAGCGCCGACCCAGGTCGCGCAGGAAGAGCCCGGGGCCACACCCCAGGTCGATCATCACCGGCCGGGCCGGCAGCGAGGGCGCCACGCGCGAGGTGAAGAACTCCCAGAACGATTCCCCGTAGCGATCCGGGTGGGTGTCGACCATGCGCCGCAGCAGCTCCTCGTCCGACGATCCCGTGAGCGACTGGTGGGTGGGCATGATGCGGCCTCAGTACGGCTCCCCGACGAAGACGAAGGTGGTGCCTTGCACGAGGGGAGCGCTGGCGCCGACGAACGAGACGTCGACGTCCTTCACTTGGCGGTCTCCGGCGCGTCTCGCGGCCTGCAGCGCCCCCTCGATGATGTGCCAGAGACCGTGGATGCGCCCGGTGCTCAGGCTCCCCCCGAAAGTGTTCAGCGGCAGCTCGCCGTCGAGCTCCATGCGTCCGTCCTGGATGAAATCGAGCGCCTCGCCCTCCTGGCAGAAGCCGTAGGACTCGAGGCCGTAGATGACCGAGGCGGAGAAGCCGTCGTAGATCTGCGCCACGTCGACGTCCTTGGGAGAGAAGCCCGAGCGCTCCCAGGTGAGGCGCGACGAGCTGCGGCCGCCCTCCATGTAGCTGCTCAGGCTCCCGATGCGGCCCGCCACCTCGAACGCCAGCCGCTGGCCGTAGCCGGCAATGTACGCGGGACGCGGCTTCAGATCGCGCGCGCGGTCGGCGGTGGTGAGAACGAGAGCGACCGCGCCCTGCACCGGGATGTCGCAATCGTAGAGACAGAACGGGTAGGCGACCATGCGCGAGCTCAGGTAGTCCTCCCGCGTGAGCGGCACCTGGTGGAAGTAGGCGTGGGGGTTCATGTGCGAGTGCCGGCGCTGGGTCACGGCGAGCGTCGCCATCTTCTCGCGGTTCTGGCCGTGCCGCTCCAGCCAGCGCGTGTACGCGACCGCCATGCCCTGGCCCGGACCGCCGAACCCGTACGGCGCGGTGAACTGCGACGCGCCCGGAGCGTACGTGCCCGGCAGGTTCTGGTAGGTGCCCTGGGGGTTGTGCATCGCCCGCCAGACCACGGCGTAGCGGCACACGCCGGCGAGCAGCGCGTTGACGGCCTGCTGCACGGCGCCGCCGATGTTCACGGTCTCCACCTGAACGTGCCAGGCGAGGTTCGGGAGCTTCAGCATCGCCATCATGCAGTTGACGGACACGATGGTGATCCCGTCCACCATCGCGTGTCCCGTCGCCGGCAGCTCCGCATACGTCGCGAGGCCGTCGATGTCCGACAGCGCGAGCCCGGAGTCGGCGACGGCGCCCTTGACGGCCTCGAGCGCGTGCGCGGCCAGGGGGATCTCGGCCGAGCGCGTCACCCGCGAGAACCCCACGCCGCTGACCGCGACCTTGCACCGGTGCTCCCACATGCGCCCGACCTCCTGGCGACTACTGCGCGTCGCGCGCCAGCCGGAACTGCGGCAGCGTGATCTCGTCGTTCAGCGGCTCGAAGACCACCTCCACGCGACGCCCGACCTTCGCCTCCGTGTACGGCGCCTCCAGCAGATTGGCGGCCAGCAGGGCGCCGGGGGCGTCGTCGAGCTCCACGATGATGCTCGCGTAGGGAATGGCCGCGGCGAATCGTCGGTCGCCGGCGTGGTACATGACGGTGTAGGCGTAGATGGCGCCCTTGCCGCTGACCGGCTCGAACGCGAGGTCGATCGCCATGCAGCGCACGCAGGTCGCGTAGGGCGGATGCTGGAAGTGCCCGCACACCTGGCAGCGCTGCAGAGCCAGCACGCCCCGCCGGGCCGCGTCCCAGAACGGCTTCGTCCACTCGTTGGAGACCGGAATCGGCCGCGTCACCCTGCTCCAGTCGCTCATCGTCATAGCCGGAGCGTGACGCCGGCGCGTTCCTCCTGGAGCGTCGAGGCCTTCGTGCGGTCCTGGCCGCCCCAGCCGCGATTCATCGCTTCCAGTAGCTCCAGCTGACAGAGGTCGAGGAGGCGCGTCGGCACGCCGTGCTGCGCCGCGAGGTCGCCGGCGAGCCGGAAGTCCTTGTAGGCGAGGGCCAGCGCGAACCGCGCGGCGAAGTCACCGCGAAACAGCGTGGCGGGCATCCGCTTCGTGAAGGTCATGTTCTGGCCCACGATGCAGCCCTCGCGGAACGCCTCGACGAGGCCCGGCAGCGCGACGCCGGCCTTCACGCCGAGGGTCAGGCACTCGGCGAGCAGCAGGTCGATGCCCATGGCGAGGGCGTTGTGGACGAGCTTGGCGATCGAGCCCGCACCGAGCTCGCCGACCCGCACCACGGCCTTCGAGAACGTGTCGAGGATCGGCCTCACCCGGCGCAGGACCGCCTCGTCGCCGCCGACGAACAGGGTGACCTTCCCCTCGAGCGCCCCTTCGCGCCCGCCGTCCAGGGGCGCGTCGAGCAGGTGCGCGCCGCGGGCCTTCAGCGCGTCGCCCACCGCCCGCACCACGGCGGGGGCGTTGGTGGTGTGGTCGATCACCACCGCGCCGGCCGCCACGCCCTCCAGGACCCCGCCGGGGCCGAGTGTCACGGCGTGCATCTCCGGCGGGCCGGGGACGCAGATGCAGATGACGTCGCCGCGCGCGGCGACGTCCCGGGGCGACGCGGCCCACTCCGCGCCGCGCTCGAGCAGCCTGACCGCCGCCTCCTGGCGGAGGTCGTGGACCACGAGCGAGAACCCCGCCTCGCGGACGAAGCCCGCCAGCGGTTCCCCCATGTTCCCGAGGCCGATGAACCCTACACGCATCGCGTCCTCCCCCGACATCTTATAAGGTCACCCGGGGCCTGGTTTCTCCGGCAGCAGCCCCTCCGGCCGCCGGATCATCAGCACGACCAGCACCACGCCGACGAGGATCTGCTGCGCCGCCGCGAGCCGCACGCCGGTCAGGAACGGGATCACGTCCTTCGCGAACCGGCTGCCCTCGAGGAGGCCGAGGAGGACGGCGGAGCCGACCAGCGCGCCGCGATTGTTGCCGCTGCCGCCCAGGATGAGCGCGAGCCAGACGAGGAGGCTCTCCTGCGGCAGGAACATGTTCGGCTCGACGTAGGCGAGGTAGTGCGCGAAGAGAATGCCGGCGACCCCCGCGACCCCGGCGCCGAGCGCGAAGGCCTGGACCTTGAATCGAAAGACCGCCTTGCCGGAGACCGCGGCCACGGTCTCGTCCTCGCGGATCGCGCGGAGCACCCGGCCGAACGGCGAGCGGCGCAGGTGCTCGAGGGCGGCGTAGGCCAGCGCGACGGTGGCCAGTACGAGGACCAGGTAGAAGAGGTCGTAGTGCGCGGCGAACCGCGCGTGGAGCGGGCGGGGGATTCCCGTCACGCCGTTGGCGCCGCGCGTCAGCCAAGCCTCGTTCAGGAGGAACAATCGCAGGACTTCGGCGAACCCCAGCGTGACGATGGCGAGGTAGTCCTCGCGCAGACGCAGCGCGATCACCGCCATCCCCGCCCCGCCGGCGGCGGCCAGCGCGATGGCCGCCGGCCACGCGGCGGCCAGCGGCGCGCCCCCGACCGCCAGCAGCGCGGACGTGTAGGCGCCGACGGCGAAGAAGGCGACGACGCCGAGGTTCACGAGACCCGTCAGCCCCCATTGCACGTTCAGCCCGAGTGTCAGCAGCGCGCGGATGCCGACCAGGATCGCGATGGCGGTGAGGTAGGCGATCACGCGCGCGAGCTCACGAGCGGGCGCCGGCCAGACCGGTCGGCCGGACGAGCAGTACCACGACGATGATCGCGAAGCCGATCGCCGTCTTGTAGGTCGGGGGGACGGCCAGTGTGCCGACCTCCTCCATGATGCCGACGATGAGAGCGCCGGCCAGCGCGCCGGGCGCCGAGCCGATGCCACCGAGAATGACCGCGGCGAAGACGGAGATGATGAGCCCGCCGCCCATCAGCGGATCGATGCTGGCGTCGAGGCCGAGGAACACGCCGGCGCCGCCCGCCAGCGCGCCGCCGCCCAGCGTGGCCAGCGCGATCACGCGTTCGGTCGGCACGCCCTTGACGGCTGCCAGGAGGGGATTGTCGGCGGTGGCCCGCATCGCGATGCCGAGACGGGTCCGACGGAGAAAGGTCTGGGCGAGCGCCATCAGCGCGGTGGCCACGGCCAGGATGACGACCTGGTCCCGGCCGACCAGCAGCCCAGCGACGCTCATGGCTCGCGTCACCGGCACGTCGTAGCTGCGAAAGTCGTTGCCCCACGTGAAGCGCACGAGGTTCTCGAGGACGAAGGCGACCCCGATCGACGCGATCGCCAGCGAGAACGGCCGCCGCGCGCGCAGCGGCCGGAACGCGATCCGGTCCACGACCAGCGCGATCACCCCGGTCACGACGAGGGCGCCGACCCAGGCCAGCTCGATCGACGCGCGCGCCTGATTCAGCACCAGCGCCGTGTAGGCGCCGACCGTGAGATACGTGCTGACCGCGAAGTTCGGAAAGCGCAGGAGCCGCCAGAGGAGCGAGAAGGCGACCGCGGGGAGCGCGAGGATGCCGCCCGTCACCAGGCCGTTGAAGACGTACTGCGCGATGGGCGGCATCCGCGCGGCGCGCGCTCAGGGGTTGATGATGGTCACGAGTTCGGACTTGCCCTTGCGCACCTGCTGGACGCTGAAGGGCGCCGACAGGATGTCGCCGATCGGATCGAAGTCGCAGGAACCCGAAGCGCCCTCGTAGTTGACCTTCTTGCCCTCCTGGAGCAGCCGGGCACCCTCGGCGTAGGAATACACCACGGTGCCGGGCGGGTTCGCGACGGTCCTGAGGTTGTCCTTGATCACCGTTCCCGACGCTTCGCCCCGGGCGGCGGCGAGGGCGAGGGCGACCAGCGTCATCTGGTCCCACGCCTGGGGCGCGTAGGGGCTCTGATCGGAGCGGGGCACGGCCGCCGAGAACTCCTTGTAGGCCGGCGAGTCGAAGAGCGGCGCCCGGTCCATGTTCCAGATGCCCTCCGCCACCTCGGGGCCCACGCCTTCGATGAACTTCGCATTCACCGCGAAGCTCGGCGCCAGGATGGCGCCCTTGTAGGCGGCCTTGTAGATGTCCTTGGCCATGACCACCGAGTCGGGCGTGTAGCCCTCGAGCATGATCAGGTCGGGATTCGTCGCGAGCACGCGCGTGACCTCGCTGCGGTACGAGGGCTTCTTGTCCTCGTAGATGAGGCTGTCGGTGATCGTGACCCCGGCGGTCTTGAGGACCCCCATGAACGCGTCGCCGAAGGACTGGGCGTAGGG
>JBKOZA010000530.1:0-2178 GCA_046725675.1 Candidatus Methylomirabilota bacterium | reverse complement strand
CCGCCCGACGAGATGACCGGCTCCATGATCACCGCCGACACGGTGTCGGGCCCTTCCTTCTCGATGGCCTCGCGCAGCTCGCGCGCGCGCCGCTCGACGAGCTCGGCGTCGGTGCCGGCGCCGCGATCGCGGAACGGGTAGGGCGGCTTGACCTTGGTGAACCCGCCCGGCTGCAGGGGCGCGTAGGCGGCCGTCATGTGCGGCAGGCCGCAGATCGCGAAGGTCCCCATCGTGGCGCCGTGGTAACCGCCCTCGAGCGACACGATCTTGTGCTTGTCCGTCTTGCCCTTCGCCAGCCAGTAGTGCCGCGCCATCTGCATGGCACGCTCGTTGGCCTCGGAGCCGCTGACGGCGAACATCGTGTAGTCGAGGTCGCCCGGGGTCAGGGTGGCGAGCTTGGCGGCCAGCTCGGCGGCCGGGCGGTTCGAGAACTGGCGGGTGGTGGGGTAGTAGGCCAGCCGCACCGTCTGCTCGGCGATGGCCTCGGCGATCTCCCGTCGCCCGTGGCCGGCGTTCACGACCGCCAGTCCCGCGAAGCCGTCGAGCAGTTTCGTGCCCTTCTCCGTCCACACCCACACGCCTTCCGCGCGATCCACCACGAGATCCTCGTCGGGCAGCCAGGCGTGGTCCTGCGTCTTGTGCGTCCACAGATGCTTGATGGCGGCGGGGTTGGTCGTCATGCGAGTACTGTATCATCCGCGCCATGTTCATCGTCGGGATCGACGTCGGCGGCACCTTCACGGATCTGACCGCGGTCGACGACGCCACCGGCCACGTCGTCGTCACCAAGGTTCCGTCGCGGCCGCGCCACGAGGCGACCGCGGTGCTCGAGGGGCTGGCCGCGCTCGACATCGAGCCGCGCGAGGTGCGCCGGCTCGTGCACGGCACGACCGTCGGCACCAACGCGGTGCTCGAGCGCCGCGGCGCGCCGGTCGCGGTGCTGACGACCCAGGGGTTTCGCGACCTGATCGAGATCGGCCGCACCAAGCGCAATATTCCGGCGCTGTTCGTGCCGACGTTCGTGCGCCCCCGGCCCGTGGTGGAGCGGCGGCGGCGGTTCGAGGTGACGGAGCGGCTGAGCGCCGATGGCTCGGTGCTCGTGCCGCTCGATCCGGCCAGCGTCGAGCGCGCGCTGGACGGCGCGGTGGCCTCGGGAGCGGAGGCGATCGCCGTCTGTCTGCTCCACGCCTACCTGAGCTCCGCCCACGAGCGCGCCATCGCCGACATCGCCAAGGGCCGGTGCCCGGCCTTGCCGGTGTCGTGCTCGGCCGACGTCGTCGCCGAGTACCGCGAGTTCGAGCGGTTCTCGACGACCGTGCTGAACGCGTATCTGCAGCCGCTGATGGACGGCTACCTGGGCGGCCTCGAGCAGCGGCTGCGCGCGGTCGGCTACGCGCACGGCGTGCTCACCGTCGCCTCCAGCGGAGGCATGATGACGACGGAGACCGCGCGTCGCCTGCCGATCAAGACCATCTTCTCGGGGCCGGCCGGCGGCGTGAGCCAGGCGTGCTTCGTCGGCGGCGCCGCCGGCGTGCGGGACCTCATCACCTATGACATGGGCGGCACGTCGACCGACGTCTGCCTGGTGCGCGACCTCGCGCCGCTGGCGACCTCGGACGGAATGGTCGGCGCGTTCCCGGTGAAGGTGCCGCAGATCGACATGCACACGGTCGGCGCCGGCGGCGGCTCGCTGGCGTGGCTCGACGTGGACGGCAGCCTGCAGGTCGGCCCGCGCAGCGCCGGCGCCAACCCCGGCCCGGCCGCCTACGGCCTCGGCGGCACGGAGCCGACGGTGACCGACGCCAACGTCGTGCTTGGCCGCATCGGCACCGCCCGGCGCCTGGGTGGCAGCATCTCGCTCGACGCGGCCCGTGCCCGCGGGGCCGTGAGCGACCTGGCCGCGCGCATGGGCGAGGTGATGACCGTGGACGCGCTGGCCGAGGGCATCGTGCGCATCGCGGTGGCGCGCATGACCTCGGCCATCCGCGAGATCTCCATCCAGCGCGGTCACGACCCGCGCGACTTCACGCTGGTCGCCTTCGGCGGCGCCGGCCCCATGCACGCGCTGGCGCTGGCCGACGAGATCGGCATCCCGCGCGTGCTGGTGCCGCGCCACCCCGGCAACTTCTCGGCGCTCGGCCTGCTGGCCTCCGACATCAAGCACGACGACGTGCGCAC
>JBKOZA010000529.1:0-1508 GCA_046725675.1 Candidatus Methylomirabilota bacterium | reverse complement strand
GTGATGGGGCACGGCGCGCTCCGATCGTGGGCGCCGGCGCGCCTCGTCGAGTGACCAGGGACCGTCGGCCTCGAGTCGGTCGGTGAGCAGACGCCGCAGCTGCAGGAGAGCCACTCCGAGCACGAGCGCGGACGCCGCGCGCGCCACCAGGCCGCGCCACGACGGTTCCACCCACACGTACAGCGGCACGCTCGCGAGGACGACGACGAAGGCCACCGCGGCACACTGGGCTGCTACCTGCGCCAGCGGCCGCTCAGTGCGCACGACCACCGTCCGGAGGCGGCGCCGCCAGCGCGGTCGTGACCGCGTCCAGGCAGTCGCAGGCCTCGTCGCGCGCTCCCGTGTCCAGCGGGCGATCGCTGAATCGCGCGAGCTCGAACAGCGCGGTGAGCCGGGCGAGCGGCCACGCTGGCAGCGGGAATCGCGCGAGCGTCGCGCGCATCAGCTCGCCGGGCGTCTGGGCGGGAGCCCGCGGCACCCGGGCCGCCGTCAGGGCGCGCTCGAAGCGCGCGTAGGCGCGGATGATGGCGGTGCGCGGGTCGAGCATCGCGCGAAGATCCCCGTCGTCCTCTTCACCGGCCGGCGACACCGCGGCGACGGCGGCTCGACCGCCCCGCCGGTGCGCCAGGTGCTCGGCGAGCATCACCGCCACCATCAGCGCGAACACCACGAGAGCGAACAGCAGCGCCAGGCCGGCGATGGCGGCGTCGAAGAACGGAACCGACGTCGGCGGCTTGCGGGCCAGGGCCAGCAGATCCAGGAGCCCGGCGATCGCCGAGATGGCCCGCTCGATCGGATGCGCCTCGTCGGCCGGCAGGCCGTTCCGGGTCACGTACCAGGCCACGGCCACCAGGATCACGAACGGCAGGATCGCCAGGACCGCGGCCCACGCCGGACGTCGCTGATAGACGCGCTCGCCCAGCGGCGAATCCTCGGCGGGGCGTCGCGGCCGCTGCAGCGCGAGCAGGAGAACGGCGGAGAGCGCGAGCAGCACCAGCACGAGGGCCCGCACGGCGTCCGGCACGCTCACCACGAGCGTCGCGCCCGGGGGACCGTCGGCCGACGGCGAGGGGGCGAGCGTGGCGGCCACCGCGAGCAGCAGACCGAGGCCCACCACGGCCCCGACCCGGAGCTGCTCGCGCCACCGTTCTCCCACCCCTCGCCTCCTGGGCTCGCGCAGCTCCACCGCTCCGCCGGACGACGAGCGCCGTCACCCTAGCGCCGTGTCGGGCAACGCGTCAAGGGCCGAGCCGCCTGTGATACCTTGCCGCACGGCAGCGCTCGACATTCGTGGAGAGGAGACCGCGATGCCCTTTCGCATCAATCACATCCACCTGAAGGCACCCGATCCCCGCCGCACGGCCGAATGGTACGAGAAGGCCTTCGCCTTCAAGATCGTCGGCGACGAGACCCGGGTGTTCGGCGACCGCTTCATCCGCTGCGTGAGCGAGGACGGCGGCCTGGCGGTCAACATCTCCGGGGCCCGCACCAACGAGAAGCTCGGCCCG
>JBKOZA010000528.1:0-3955 GCA_046725675.1 Candidatus Methylomirabilota bacterium | reverse complement strand
GCCATCCCGTACACCGACGTCGTCTACTGGTAGGCGGGCTCACCTCGCCCACGACACCTCCGAGAGGTCGGCGGACGGCACCGGCAGGTCCTTCCACAGCCCCTGCACGCCCTTCTTCGCGACCGCCAGGCGCGGGTGCATGTAGAGCCACACCGCCGGCGCGTCCTCCACCAGCATCTTCTGCATCTGCAGGTAGAGGTCGCGGCGCGCCTTGTCGTCGAGGGTGACCTCGGACTTGGCGAACAGCTCCTGGAACTTCGCGCTGTCGTACCGGAAGTAGTACTTGGGGTTGGCGTAGTTGGCGATGTCCCACGACTCGGCGTGGCCGATGATCGTCAGGTCGTACTCGGCCTCCTTCCAGACCCGCGACAGCCACTGTCCCCACTCGATCTGCTCGATCTTCACGTTGACGCCCACCTTGCGGAGCTGGTCGACGAGGATCTCGCCCGTGCGCACCGTGTACTGGTACTGCGGCGACACGCGCAGGACGGCGTCGAACCCGTTGGGATACCCGGCCTCGGCCAGCAGCTTCCGGGCCCGGGCGGGGTCGTGGGGCATCGCGTTCGACATGTCCACGTAATAGGGATTGAGCGGGTCCACGTTGGTGCCGAGGATCTTGCCCATCCCGAACATCGCGCCCTTGAGGACGTCGGGCTTGTTGATCGCGTGGGTGATGGCCCGGCGCACGCGGACGTCGCTGAAGGGCTTGCGCGCGTTGTTCATGGCCAGGATGACGTCGCTGGTGGTGTCGCCCACAATGATCGAGAAGCGGGCGTCCTTGGACAGCTCCTGCACGTGCTCGGCGCCGAGCCCGAAATTCGAGAAGTCGACGTCGCCGGCCTTGAGCGCGGCCAGCACGGCATTGGGGTCGGCGATGAACCGGAAGGTGACCCGGTCGAGCTTGGGCAGCCCCTGGACGTGGTAGTCCTTGTTCTTCACCAGCACGATGCGGTCGCCGCGCACCCACTCCTCGAAGCGGAAGGGACCGGTGCCGATGGGCGCGCTCTTGAGCGTGTCCACCGCCTCCCGCGGGTAGATCACCGAGCCCTGGCGGGCGAGGTTGAGCAGGAAATTGGCGTTGAGCGTCTTGAGCGAGAACGTGATCGCGTAGTCGTCCTTGACGATGATGTCGCCGATCGCCTCGTAGTAGCGCGGGTAGGGATGCTTGGTCTCCGGGTTCATGGCCCGCTCGAACACGAACTTGACGTCGGCCGCCTTGAGCTCCCGGCCGTTGTGGAAGCGGACGCCCTTCTTGAGGAAGAAGGTGTAGTTGCGGTTGTCGGTGGTGTTCCAGCGCTCGGCCAGCCAGGGCGCGATCTTGCCGGTGCGGTCGACCTTCACGAGGCACTCCTGGACGTTGTAGAGGACCACGCCGGCGGTGGCCGAGGCCGGGGTGGCGGTGAGGTCGAGGCCGGGCGGCTCGGTCGAGGCCTGTACGACGAGATTCTGGGGCGCCTGCGCGTGCGCAGACCCGGCGACGGCGGCCACGGCCAGCACAGCACCCAGCAACGTGACGAGCGATCGACGGATCATACCGACCTCCTGAAGTAGTCGAGCGTCCGCCGCAGGCCCTCGTCGAAGGGCACGAGCGGCGTGTAGCCGAGCAATCGCTTGGCGCGCGCGATGTCGGCGAGCGTGTGGGGGACGTCGCCGGGCCGGGCTGGCGTGTGACGTCGGGCGACCGGGCGGCCGATCAGCTCCTCCAGGCGCGCCGCGATCTCCAGCAGGCTCACCCGCTCGCCGCACCCAACGTTGAACGCGAGGCCCGCGGCGTCCGGCGCCTCGGCGGCCAGGCAGTTAGCCTCGACCACGTTGTCGATATAGGTGAAGTCTCGCGACTGGGTGCCGTCGCCGTGCACTTCCAGTGGGATCCCCTTCAGCGCCCACAAAATGAACCGCGGGATCACGGCCGCGTACTCCGAGGCCGGGTCCTGGCGCGGGCCGAAGACGTTGAAGTACCGCAGCCCGACCGTTTCCACGCCGTAGAGGCGGTGCCACACGGCCGCATACTGCTCGCCGGCCGCCTTGGACACCGCGTAGGGAGAGATGGGCGCCGGCGGTTGGTCCTCGCGCTTGGGCAGCTCCGGCCGGTCGCCGTACACCGACGACGACGAGGCGTACACGATGCGCCGCACGCCTGCACGCCGGGCGGCCTCCAGCACGCTCAGCGTCCCGTTGACGTTGTGGTCGTTGGCGCCGAGCGGGTCGGCCACCGAGCGCGGCACCGAGCGCATCGCCGCCTGGTGGAAGATCACGTCGGCACCGGTCGCCACGCGCTCGACCGTGGGCCGGTCCCGGATGTCGCCGCGGATGATCTCGAGCCGCGCACCGACCACCGGCGCGAACTCCAGGTTCTGGAGGTGACCGGTCGAGAAGTCGTCGAGGACGCGAAGGCGGGCGTCACGATGGTCGCGCAGCAGCCGCTCGACGAGATGAGAGCCGATGAACCCGGCCCCGCCCGTCACGACGAACACGCGACTCACCCGCCGATTGTAGCACCCGCCTCCGGCGCCCTCCGGTCAGCGGCCGAGGGTCGCGTCGCCGAGACCGCGCGGACGTGGTGCTCGACGCCGCCAAACACACGGGCGGTGACGCCCGCGGCCAGCTCGCGCACAACTCCGCTCTCGCGGAGGTCGTGGAAGCATGAGGCCTCGTTCATGGACGCCCTCCTCGTTGAACAGGGCTAGGCGCCGATTTACACTATCCCCCGCTCTCGGCGCCGAACAACCGAGTCGAGCCAGCAGGAGGCCCCGTGCGCTTCTTCGTGGCGATGGTCTCGCACGAGACCAACACCTTCAGCCCGATTCGTACCGACCGTCGCCAGTTCGAGGCTCGCGACCTGCGCTACGGCGGGGAGATCCTCGAGGCCTACCGCAATACCGGAACCTGCCTCGGCGGCATGATCGACGGCGCCGGCACCCACGGCGTCGCACTGGTCCCCTCGCTGGCCGCCGCCGCCGCGCCGGCCGGGCGGGTGGCCAAGGAATTCTACGCCGAGGCGCGCGACCGGCTCGTCGCCGACCTGCGCGCCGCCGGTCCGCTCGACGGGGTTCTCCTCGACTTGCACGGCGCCATGGTCGTCGAGGGTCTCGACGACGGCGAGGGCGACCTGCTGGGGGCGGTGCGCGCCACCGTGGGCGCCGTGCCCATTGCCGTCACCCTCGACTTCCACGCCAACGTCACGTCGGCGATGGTTCGGTCCGCCACCCTGCTGCACGGCTACAAGACCTACCCGCACGTGGACATGGACGCGCGCGGGCGTGAGGCGGTCGCGCGCCTCGCCGACGTCGCGGCCGGACGCGTCCGGCCGACGGTGGCTTTCCGGCAGCCGCCGATGCTCCCGCCCATCGCCGGTCAGCTCACCACGCGCGGGCCGATGCGCCGCCTCTACGACCTGGCCGACGCCCTGGAGACCCGACGTGGCGTGCTGTCCATCTCGGTCTTCGCCGGCTTCCCGCTGGCCGACGTGCCCGACGCCGGACTGTCGATCTACGTCGCCACCGATGGCGATCAAGCGCTGGCCGATGCGCTCGCCGACGAGCTGGCGGCGGCGGCGTGGGCGCTGCGCCGCGAGTTCCTGCACCGAGCGCTGCCGGTGAAGGACGCCGTCGCCCGCGCGCTGGCTCTCGACGGTCGACCCGTCGTGCTGGCCGACATCGCCGACAACCCCGGCGGCGGAGCCGCCGGCGACACGACCGGGATTCTCCGCGAGCTGCTCCGGGCCGGCGCCCGTGGCGCCACCGTGGCCTGTCTGTGGGATCCGGCCGCGGTCCGCGCCTGTCTGGAGGCCGGGGTCGGCGCCACCCTCACCGTCGCCGTCGGAGGCAAGGTCGATGCCCGTCACGGGGCGCCGCTCACCGTCAACGGTCGCGTGCGAACGCTCTCCGACGGGCGCTTCGTGCACCGGGGGCCGATGTTCCGGGGGCTCGAGGGTCGTCTGGGCCCGACGGCCGTG
>JBKOZA010000527.1:0-3913 GCA_046725675.1 Candidatus Methylomirabilota bacterium | reverse complement strand
ATCCTCGCCGCGCTCGTCAACTCGCTGGTCCTGCTCGTCGTCGCCGGCGGGATCCTGCTCGAGGCGTGGCGCCGGTGGGAATCACCGTCCCTGGTGCTGGCGGGCCCCATGGCCCTGGTGGCTGCCGCCGGCCTCGGCGTCAACCTCGTGTGCGCATGGATGCTGCACCACGGCGCCTCGGCCAGCCTCAACGTGCGGGCCGCCTATCTCGAGGTGGTGAGCGACGCCCTGAGCTCGCTGGCCACCCTCGTCGCCGCCGGCGTCATGCTGGCGACCGGCTTCACCGGCGCCGATCCGCTGGCGGGCGTGTTCATCGCGCTGCTCATCGTGCCCCGCACCTGGTCGCTGCTGAAGCAGGCGGTGAACGTGCTCCTGGAGGGTACGCCGCCGCACCTCGAGCTGGGCGAGATCGAGCGCGCGATGTGCGCGGTGCCCGGCGTCCGCCGGGTGCACGACCTGCACGTGTGGACGCTGACGTCGGGGCGCGAGGCCATGAGCGCGCACGTCGTGGTGGACGACGTGCGCGAGAGCGAGCGGCTGCTGGAGGCGCTCCACGCGCTGCTGCACGCGCGCTTCGGCATCGACCACACGACCATGCAGCTGGAGACGGCGCCCCCCTCGGTGCTGCGGATCAAGACCCCCGGGGGGTGACGGCCGGACGGTCAGAAGGCTTCGCGGTCCTGGAACTCCGCCCTGACGGGCGCCGACGTGAGGCGCCTGATGAGCCAGCCGGACACGAGAGAGCACCCCACCGCGACGATGCCGGCTGGGATCAGCATCAGGCGGGCCATGGCGTCAAACCGCCCGCCGTCGGCTGGTCCGAGCGCGGGCGGCACCGATCGGCCGGTCACCACGACGAGCAGGACGAGGGCGACGGCATTGAAGAGGATGGCCAGCGTGAAGAGCATGACGAACGTCCGGCGCGCCCAGTTCTTCCGCTTGAGGAAGGCGACCGCACTCGCCAGTACGAGGATCGAGAACGCCAGGAGGAGGCCGAGGAACGTCCTGAAGGCGGGCGAGCCGGGTGCGGCCCCGCTGGCCGCGGGCTGCGAGGGAACCTCGGGCATCGCGAACATGACGGTGAAGAAGAAGGTCTGCAGCAGCATCGACAGGACGCCCAGACCGGTGAAGCCGATCAGGACCCAGCCGAGCACGGTCACGAACGTCCTCGTTCCGAGGCGTCCCAGGCTGTCGTCCAAGCCCTGCCTCCCTGGAGCGTCGGGTGGACCGGCGGCTGCCGGCATCGTCGAGAATAGCGTGCCGCTCGGCACCGGCCCAAAGAATCCGTGTCCGCCGCTCAGGACGGCTTGCGCCCCCGGGCCTGGACGTTGATGAAGGACCAGAGCGCGTCGGGATGGACGGCCCATCGGCGGAAGGCGGCGGCCATCGCCTCGACGTCGGCGCGGGTGGCCAGTCCGTACTCGACCAGGCGCCCGCCCATGGGCGAGGTCAGCAGCCGCTCGGCGTACGACTCGCCCCACTCGATCGTCTCGGCGGGGGCGGTGTAGCACCAGACGGCGGCCGTGACCTGGACGTCGGCCAGGCCGGCGCCGTTGAGCAGGGCGCGCAGCTGGCGCCCCATGCGGGGCTCGCCGCCGTTGCGGTACCAGGCCTGGGTGTGGAGCTCGATGAAGCGGTCGAGCCACGGATCGAGCGGCCAGTACGACACCGTGCCCCAGTCGACGTCTCGCACGCCGACGAGGCCGCCCGGCCGCAGGACGCGCAGCACCTCGCCGAGCGCGCGCGCCGGCTCCCGCAGGTGCTGGAACACCTGGTGGGCGTAGCCGACGTCGAACGTCGCGTCGGGGAACGGCAGCGCGTACACGCTGGCTTCCTCGTAGTGGAGATTGCCGAGCCCGCGCGCGGCGGCGTCCTGTCGGGCCGTGGCCAGCGTCTCCCGCGAGAGGTCGACGCCGACGACCCGGCCTGGGGCGACGCGCTCGGCCAGGCCGCGCGTGATGCTGCCCGGCCCGCAGCCCACGTCGAGCACCTGCAGGCCCGGCCTCAAGTCGGGCAGCAGGAAGGCCGCCGCCTCCTCGACCGTCCGTCGGCCGTGCTGGCGCACGGTGGCCGGCGCGTGCCCGTGCGTGTAGGTTTCCAGTTTCAGCGGCTCTCCCGCCATGCGCTTGGTCCTCCGATCGCAGTCGTCGCCGACCGTGTATACCACACCGACTTGCCGACGCATCGAAACGCCGGGGTCGAGCGCCGTCCGGTATAGTGGGGCCATCGCGAAGCCAGGAGGGCAGGCATGGCCACGTTTGCGTTGACCGAGCGCGCGATCGTCCTGCGACCCGAAGACGACGTCGCCATCGCCAAGAAGGAGCTGACGGCCGGCACCGTCCTGGAGGACGGGCCCGCGCGGATCGAGGTGCGGGCCGACGTCAAACCCGGCCACAAGGTCGCCCGGCGGGCCGTGCGGCGCGGCGACCCCGTCCGGCGCTACGGCCAGGTGATCGGCTTTGCCACCCAGGGTATCGAGGTCGGCGATCACGTACACAGTCACAACCTGGATATCGGCGAGCTGGCGGCCGATCGCTACGAGGTCGGCGTGGACGTGACCCCGGTGCGGTTCCACCCGCCCGAGCAGATGCGCCACTTCGACGGCTACCAGAGGGAGGATGGAAGAGTAGGGACTCGGAACTACGTCGCGATCATCTCGGGAGTGAATTGCTCGGCCAGCGTCAGCCAGTTCGTGAAGGACAAGTTCCGCGATGTTCGACGCGATTTCCCGAACGTGGACGGCGTCCTGGCCATCACCCACAAGTCCGGCTGCGGCACCAAGCTGTTCGGCGAGGACCACCTGGCCCTGCAGCGGGTGCTGGCCGGCTACGCCAAGCACCCCAACGTGGCCGCCTACATCGTGATCGGGCTCGGGTGCGAGGTGAACCAGGCCGCGGTGATGATCGACCGCCAGAAGATGTCACTGCCGGGGCACCCGGAGCGCAAGCCGTTCCTGGTCAACATCCAGGAGGCCGGCGGCATCCGCAAGACCGTCGAGCGGGCGGCCGCCGAGGTGGCCCGGCTGCTGCCCCTGGCCAACGAGGCGCGGCGCAGCAAGCAGCCGGTGTCGGAGCTGACGCTGGCCACCAACTGCGGCGGCTCCGACGGCAACTCCGGGATCACCGCGAACCCCGCACTCGGCTGGGCCGTCGACGAGCTGGTGCGCTACGGCGGTACCGGCGTGCTGGCGGAGACGCCGGAGATCTACGGCGCCGAGCACCTGCTGATCCGCCGCGCGATCAACGAGGGCGTGGCCAAGAAGCTCGTCGATCGCTACAAGTGGTGGGAGTGGTATTGCCGGGGCATCGAGGCGATGGACAACAACCCCGCTCCCGGCAACAAGGCCGGCGGCATCACGACCGTCTTCGAAAAATCGCTGGGCGGCGTCACCAAGGGCGGCACCACGCCGATGATGGACGTCTTCCAGTACGGCGAGCCCATCACCACCCGCGGCTTCGTGTTCATGGACACGCCCGGCCACGACCCGGTGTCGATCACGGGGCTGGTCGCGGGTGGATGCAATGTCATCTGCTTCACGACCGGGCGAGGCTCGGTGTTCGGCTGCAAGCCGGTGCCGTCCATCAAGCTGGCGACCAACTCGCTGATGTATCGCCACCTGGAAGAGGACATGGACATCAACTGCGGCGTCATCCTGGAAGGCACGCCGCTGCCGACGGTGGGCCGTCAGATCTTCGAGGAGATCGTCGCGGTGGCGTCGGGCAAGCGCAGCAAGAGCGAGCTGTCCGGCGTGGGCGAGGAGGAATTCGCGCCCTGGATCATCGGGCCGGTGATGTGAGCGCCGCGTCCGCGGCCGCCGCGCCCGACCGCGGCTGCAGGGCGTCGGCCAGCCGTCGCGCCAGCAGCGCTCCGCCGACTGCGGCGAGCGCGGCGATCGCCATGGCGGCGGCGGTCT
>JBKOZA010000526.1:0-2259 GCA_046725675.1 Candidatus Methylomirabilota bacterium | reverse complement strand
CAGCGACCCGCTGCCCGTGCAGTACGTGCGCTGGCTCGGCGACATCGCCGCCGGGCGTCTGGGCAAGTCGTTCTTCCGTGGCGACACCGTGGCGGAGCAGATTCTCCACCGCGGGCCGATCAGCGCCGAGATCGGCGTGCTGGCCCTGATCGTGTCGTGGCTGGTCGGGCTGCCGGTCGGCATCCTGAGCGCCTTCAAGCCGAACAGCATGCCGGACGGGCTGGCCCGCGCCCTCTCGGTGCTCTTCATCGCCATTCCTGGCTTCTGGCTCGGCATGCTGATCGTCCTGGCCTTGCTGTTCTGGTTCGGCTACAAGGCGCCCATCGTGATCGTCCACTTCTGGCAGAACCCGTGGCAGAACCTCCAGATCGTCGTCGGCCCCGCTGTCGTGCTCGGCCTGGCCCAGGGCGCCTACATCGCGCGGATGTCGCGCTCGTGCCTGCTGGAGGTCATCGGCGAGGACTTCGTCCGCACGGCCCGCGCCAAGGGGCTGCGTGAGTGGCTCGTCGTCATGCGGCATGCCCTGCCCAACGCGCTGCTGCCGGTCATCACGATCTCCGGCGTGCTGCTCGGCTTCGTGCTGGGCGGCTCGGTGGCGGTCGAGCAGGCGTTCGGGGTGCCGGGGCTGGGGCGCGCGCTGGTGACGGCGGTGATCGAGCGCGACATCATCGTGGTGCAGAACCTGGTGCTGCTCTACGCCGTCATCTTCGTCGCCGTCAACGTCCTCGTCGATCTCAGCTATGCGTGGCTCGATCCGCGCATCCGGTACGGCTGATGGCCGTGCGCGCCGCCGAGCCACCGGCGGCCGACATCCGGCAGGACGCGCCGACCAGCTCCCTGCTCGCCGAGCTCGCCCGGTTCTGGCGACGCAACACGCTGGCGGCCCTCGGCGGTCTGGTCGGCGTGCTGATCATGGCCGTCGCGCTCGCGGCGCCGCTGCTGGCGCCGTACGATCCGCTCAAGGCCGACTTCCGGCGCATGAGCAAGCCCCCCGACGCCCAGCACGTGCTGGGCACCGACCAGGTCGGCCGCGACACGCTGAGCCGCGTGATCTACGGCGCCCGCACCTCGCTGTTCGTGGCGTTCTCGGCGGTGATCCTCGGCACCACCGTCGGCTCGTTGTGGGGCGTCGCCTGCGGTTACCTGCGCGGCCGCTTCGACCTGGTGAGCCAGCGCATCATGGAGATCCTCCAGGCCTTCCCCGACCTCATCCTGGCCATGGCGATCTCCATGGCGATCGGGACCGGCCTGGAATCGGTCATCTTCGCGATTGCCATCACGCGCATCCCGTTCGGCGGGCGCGTCATCCGCTCGGTTGCGCTCTCGGTGCGCGAGATGCCTTACGTCGAGGCGGGGCGGGCCAGCGGCGGCTCGGCGCTGCGCATCATGGTCTTTCACGTGCTGCCGCAGTGCATCGCCCCCTACCTGGTGCTGGCGACCGCCCACCTGGGCGTGGCGATCGTCATCGAGGCCGCCCTGGGCTTCCTGGGCGTCGGCGTGCCGCCGCCCACGCCGACCTGGGGCAACATGCTCGCCGACTCGATCACCGCGCTGGTGCCGCCCTGGTGGCTGGCGTTCTTCCCGGGCCTCGCGATCACCATCACGGTGCTCGCGTTCAACCTGTTCGGCGACGGCATCCGCGACACCCTCGACCCCCGGCAGTCGCCGGCCTTCCTCCGGATGATAGCGGGCGGTCGCCGCGCCTGAGCCAAACGGGCCGCTGCGTCGTGGCCTCGGGCGAGCCAGTGAGCATCGCATGAAGCTCCGGTGGGCGTTGAAGGAGCAGCTGGCGGTCGTGCTGCCGGCCGCCCTCGTGGTCGTCGTCGCGTTCGTGGTCGCGTTCCAGTGGGTGAAGCCGGCGCCGCCGAGCCGCGTCGTCATCGCCACCGGACGATCGGACGGCGCCTACTATCGCTTCGCCCAGCAGTACCGCGCGCGACTCGCCCGCCAGGGCATCACCCTCGACATCCGCGAGACCTCGGGCTCGGTCGAGAACGTCCGTCTGCTCGAGGATCCGCGCAGCGACGTCGACCTCGCCTTTGTGCAGGGCGGGACGGGGGGCGTGGCGAAGACCGAGACGCTCGTGTCCCTGGCCAGTCTGTACTTCGAGCCCCTGTGGGTCTTCTCGCGGGGGACGCCGGGGCCGACCGACCTGCGCGGGTTGCGCGGCCACCGACTGGCCGTCGGGCCCGAGGGCAGCGGCACGCGGACGGTCGCCCTCACGCTGCTCGCCGCCAACGGCATCACGGAGACGACGGC
>JBKOZA010000525.1:0-1739 GCA_046725675.1 Candidatus Methylomirabilota bacterium | reverse complement strand
TCGGGCGCGCGCTCGTGCTCCTCAGCTACGCCGCCGACGAGGTGGGCCAGGCGCCCACCCGGCTCCGCCGCACGCTCGAGGAGTCGTTCGAGACGGCCATGGTCCACCAGATCAGGCGCGACGCCGAGCTGGCGGGCTTCCGGCATCCCGGCGTCGACGTGCAGGTGCTCACCCCGGCCACGCCGCTGCGGCTGCGACCGCTCGAGTTCGACACCGCCGGCATGGCCGAGGCCCTCGCCCGCGGGCGCGCCGACGCGCGGCACTGCCTCGAGCGCTGGCAGGGGACGCGGTGAGGGGAGTTTGGGCGGCACTCGGTCTCTGCATGCTGGCGGGGTGCGCCAGCGGGCAAGAGTGGACGTACAGTCGGCCGGGCCTCACTCCGGCCCGCCTCGACCTCGACCTCGAGGCCTGCCGGAAGCAGGCACATCGTCCGTACTGGTTTGCGGTCACGCGCTCCCGTCGGGTGGACCAGGACGTCCTCAACCAGTGCATGGAGCGCAAGGGCTACACGCCCCGTCGCGACGAGTGACCGAGCCGGCGGCCACCGCCGGCTCACGGCTGAAAACGTCGCGTCTGCATTCCGGGACATTGACGGCTTCGCGCGGCCGCTCCTAGAATGCTCGCGCGTGCATCGCCCTCGCGGGCGTTCGACGCGGGCCCTGACACCCCACACGGCAAGGAGCGCATGGATGGCTGAGAGCAAGAACGACCGGCGGCAGGCCCTCGACCTGGCGATCTCGCAAATCGAGCGACAGTTCGGCAAGGGCTCCGTCATGCGGCTGGGCGCCGGCGGACCGCTGGAGGAGATCTCGGTCATCCCCACCGGCGCGCTTTCGCTCGACGCCGCCCTCGGCATCGGCGGCCTGCCACGCGGCCGCGTTGTCGAGATCTACGGCCCGGAGTCGTCCGGCAAGACCACGTTGGCCCTGCACGCCATCGCCGAGGCCCAGCGGCTGGGCGGCATCGCGGCCTTCATCGACGCCGAGCACGCGCTCGATCCCCTCTACGCGCGCAAGCTCGGCGTCAACACGGACGAGCTTCTCATCTCCCAGCCCGACACCGGCGAGCAGGCGCTGGAGATCGGCGAGACGCTGGTGCGCTCCAACGCGGTCGACGTCATCGTCATCGACTCGGTCGCCGCGCTGGTGCCGCGCGCCGAGCTCGACGGCGATATGGGCGACTCGCTGCCCGGCCTGCAGGCGCGCCTCATGTCGCAGGCGCTGCGCAAGCTCACCGCCGCCATCTCCCGCTCCGGCGCCGTCGTCATCTTCATCAACCAGATCCGCGAGAAGATCGGGGTCATGTTCGGGTCGCCGGAGACGACGACGGGCGGGCGCGCCCTGAAGTTCTACGCCTCCGTGCGGTTGGACATCCGGCGGCAGGACGCGATCAAGCAGGGGACGGAGTCGGTCGGCGTGCGGACCAAGGTGAAGGTCGTGAAGAACAAGCTGGCGCCGCCGTTCCGCGAGGCGGAGTTCGACGTGATCTACGGCGAGGGGGTGTCCAAGGCCGGCACCGTGCTCGACGCCGCGGTCGATCAGAACCTGGTCGAGAAGTCTGGCACCTGGTACAGCTTCAAGAACGAGCGCATCGGTCAGGGGCGGGAGAACGCCAAGAAGTGGCTGCAGGAGAATCCCGCGGCCCTGGTCGATCTCGAGGCCAAGGTCCGCGAGGCGCTCGGCCTGCGCCCGCCGGCCTCGCTGAAGTAACCCCATCCGCGCGCCACGGCGGGAGCTCGA
>JBKOZA010000524.1:0-1917 GCA_046725675.1 Candidatus Methylomirabilota bacterium | reverse complement strand
GGCGGTGGCGCGCTCAAGGTGCTGTGGTGGCAGGGCGCCACGCTGCTGAACCCGCACTTCGCCACCGGGACCAAGGACCAGGACGGCTCGCGGATCTTCTACGAGCCGCTCGCCTCGTGGGACCCCGACGGCAACCTGGCCGCGATCCTCGCGTCCGAGATCCCGACCGTCCAGAACGGGGGCGTGTCCAAGGACGGCAAGTCAGTCACCTGGAAGCTCAAGAAGGGTGTCACCTGGCACGACGGAAAGCCTTTCACCGCCGACGATTGTCAGTTCACCTGGGAGTACTGCGCGGACCCGGCCACCGCCTCGGTGTCGATCGCTACCTACAAGGACATCAAGGTCGACAAGGTCGACAGCCACACGATCAAGGTGAATTTCGCCAAGCCCACGCCGTTCTGGGCCGACGCCTTCGTCGGCGTGCGCGGCATGGTCATCCCCAAGCACCTGTTCGGCGCGTTCAAGGGCGACAAGTCCCGGGAGGCGCCCACCAACCTCAAGCCGGTCGGCACCGGTCCCTACCGGTTCGCGGACTTCAAGCCCGGCGACATCGTGCGGGGCGAGCTGAACCCCAGCTACCACATGCCCAACCGGCCCTACTTCGACAGCATCGAGATGAAGGGGGGCGGTGACGCGGTGTCGGCAGCACGGGCGGTCATCCAGACCGCCGAGTTCGACTACGCCTGGAACATGCAGGTGGAGGACGAGATCCTCAAGCGCCTGGAGCAGGGCGGCAAGGGCCGGGCCGACATCGTGGCCGGGGGCAACATCGAGCACATCCAGTGCAACTTCACCGACCCGTGGAAGGAGGTCGACGGCGAGCGCTCCAGCGTCAAGACGACGCACCCGGTGCTGGCGGATCCGGCCGTCCGGCAGGCGTTGAACCTGCTCGTCGATCGGGCCGCGGTGCAGGAGCAGATCTACGGGCGCACCGGTCTGGCCACCGCGAACTTCCTGAACGAGCCCAAGAAGTTCGCGTCCAAGGCGACCAAGTGGGAATTCAACGTCGAGAAGGCCAACCAGGTCCTGGACGCCGCCGGCTGGAAGAAGGGCGGCGACGGCATCCGCGCCAAGGACGGCAAGCGCCTGAAGTTCGTCTATCAGACCTCGATCAACGCGCCCCGGCAGAAGACCCAGGCCATCGTCAAGCAGGCCGCGGCCAAGGCGGGGATCGACATGGAGCTGAAGTCGGTGACCGCCTCGGTCTACTTCTCCTCCGACGTGGCCAATCCCGACACCTACTCGCACTTCTCTACCGACATCCAGATGTACACGACGACCATGACGCAGCCCGACCCCGAGCTGTTCATGAACCAGTTCACGTCGTGGGAGATCGCCTCCAAGGACAACAAGTGGCAGGGCCGCAACATCACGCGCTGGAAGAGCGAGGAATACGACAAGCTCTACAAGGCGGCCGAGTCGGAGCTGGACCCGGTCAAGCGGGCGGCCCTGTTCATCAAGATGAACGAGATGGTCATCCAGCAGGTCGTCGTCATCCCCGTGGTGTTCCGTCCGCGGGTGGCGGCGGTCAGCAACCGTCTGCACGTCGAGCAGAGTGGCTGGGACTCCGACTTCTGGAACCTCCAGAACTGGTTCAAGGAGGCGTAGGGGCGGGAGGCGGCGGGGCGAACGGCGATGTCGAAGTACCTGCTCCGCCGCCTTCTCATCCTGATCCCGGTCCTCTTCGGCATCAGCCTCCTGCTCTTCACGATCCTGGCGCTGGCGCCGGGCGATCCCTTCGAGGAGCTGGCCACCAACCCCAACGTGCCGGCCGAGGTGCGCGCGAACCTGCGCGCCAAGTTCGGTCTGGACGACCCCATCGGGATCCGCTACGTGCGCTGGTTCAGCTCGATGCTGCGGGGAGATTGGGGCTTCTCCTTCACGAGCCGCGTCAACGTCGACACGCTGATCCTGCAG
>JBKOZA010000523.1:0-2231 GCA_046725675.1 Candidatus Methylomirabilota bacterium | reverse complement strand
GACGCCGTGCACCCGCTGCTGGAGACGTGGCGCCGCCGTGGCTACGCGCTGGGCTTCGGCGCCGGCATCGCGACGGGCGTCGCCACGATCGGCCGGATCGGGTTCGAGGGCCGTCTGGACTACGCGGCGATCGGCAGCGTGAGCAACCTGAGCGCCCGCCTGTGCCAGGAGGCGCGCGACGGGCAGATCCTCGTGTCCCAGCAGGTGCACGCCCAGATCGAGCCGCTGGTCGACGCCACCTCGGTGGGTCCGGTGCCGCTGCGTGGCTTCGCCCGGCCCATCGTCGTCTTCGACGTGCGCCGGCTGCGCGCCGAGCCGCGCCCCCCGGCCACGCAGCGCGCGACGGCATGACGCGCCCGCTTCTCGGGGCTGGCATCCTGGTGGTCCTGGCCTGCATGGTCGTGCGGCTGTCGCCGGCCCAGTCCGTGAACGGCAGTGTCGAGGCGGTGGTGAACGACGACCGCGGCAAGCCGGTGGCCGACGCGGTCGTCTCGGTGACGCCGGTGGCGGCGTCGCCGGCGGCGCCGCCGACGGCGCCGGCCGTCATGGACCAGCAAAACAAGGAGTTCGTCCCCCACGTGCTGGCCGTACCCCTCGGCACTCCGGTGGCGTTCCCCAACCGCGACAACATCCGCCATCACGTGTACTCGTTCTCGACGGCCAAGCGTTTTGAGCTGCCGCTCTACATCGGCACGCCGGCGGCGCCCGTCGTCTTCGACAAGCCCGGCGTCGTCGTGCTCGGCTGCAACATCCACGACTGGATGGTCGGTTACGTCTACGTGGTGGCGACACCGTACTTCGCCAAGACCGGGCCGGATGGACGGGCGCAGGTGAGCGAGCTGCCGCCGGGTGGCTACGAGGCCCGCGTGTGGCACCCGCGCATGAAGGGCGAGTCGGAGAAGACCGGCCGGCCGCTCACGATCGCCGCCGGCGAGCCCGATCGGTTGACGTTCGCGCTCGCGCTCAAGTCCGAGCCGCGGGCCCCGCGGCGCCCCGACGGTCCCACCTACCAGCGGCCCCAGAGCTGAGCGCGGCGTCGATCGCTTCCGTCACGCCTCCGGCGGTCGGCGCGACTTCCACTCGGTGGCCTGTTCGTAGGCCCAACCGATGCGCAGCGCCGTGGCTTCCTGCCCCGCATGGCAGAGGATCTGGAGCGAGAGCGGCAGCCCGGTGGTGGTGAAGCCGCTGGGGACGGCGAGGCCGCAGAGGCCGAGGTAGTTGCCGGCGCGCGTGAAGTACGCGGCGGTCCCGGACTGATCGACTTCGTCGATGGGCAACGCCGCCGTCTGCGCGGTCGGCGTCAGCAGCGCGTCGACGTCCACGAGGGCGGCGGCGAACGCGCGGCGACGCTCGTCGCGCTCGGCCAGGGTCGCCAGGTACTCGCGCGCGGAGACGTCGCGCCCGAGCTGGATGCGCGGGCGGACGTGCGGATCGACGGGCAGGCTCATGTCGTCCACGAGGTGGCCCACGAACCGGTAGCCCTCGGCGCCGATGATGCGACCCGTGGCCGCCGCGTAGTCGCTGAACCGGTGCGGCAGCGACGGGCGCACGATACGCGCGCCCAGCCGGGCCAGCGCGTCGATGGCGGCCTCGTAGGCGAACAGCACGTCGTCCGCCACGCCGGCGCGCTCGGCGTCCGGCATGACCGCCAGCCGCAGGCCGGCCACGCCGCGCCGCAGCTCCGGCAGCGGATCCGCCGGCGTCCAGGCGAGCGTCTGCGGGTCGCGCGGATCGGGGCCGTTCAGCACGCGGAAGATGAGGGCGGCGTCCTCGACGGAGCGCGCCAGCGGCCCCGGCGTGTCGAGCGTGCTGCTCAGCGGCAGGACACCGTACGTGCTGATGCGCCCCGCCGTCACCTTGAGGCCGACGATGCCGCACCAGGCGGCGGGAATGCGCACCGAGCCGCCGGTGTCGGTGCCGATCGCGACCGGCGCCAGGCCGGCCGCCACCGCCACCCCCGAGCCGCTGGACGAGCCCCCCGGCGTGCGATGCACGCGCGGGTCCCACGGGTTGCGCGGCGTGCCCAGGTGCGTGTTCGTCCCGAAGCTGCCCATCGCGAACTCCACGGTGTGCGTCTTGCCGAGCACGATCATCCCGGCGGCGATGAGGCGCTCGGCCAGCGTGGCGGTCACCGGCGACACGCGGCTCGCCCAGACCTTCGAGCCGCCGGTCGTCACCCGGCCCTCGAGATCGACCAGGTCCTTGAGGGCGATGGGCACGCCGTGCAGCGG
>JBKOZA010000522.1:0-3062 GCA_046725675.1 Candidatus Methylomirabilota bacterium | reverse complement strand
CAGGCTGGTCGACGACCAGAGCCGCTCGCTGGCCACGCTGCGCGGTCTCGTCGAGCTGAAACCGGCGGCGACGCCGATCCCGCTCGACGAGGTGGAGCCGGTCGAGTCCATCCTCAGGCGCTTCGCCACCGGGGCGATGTCCTACGGATCCATCGGCCAGGAGGCCCACGAGACGCTGGCCATCGCCATGAACCGGCTGGGCGGCAAGTCGAACACCGGCGAGGGCGGCGAGGACCCGGCCCGCTACCGGCGCGACCCCAACGGCGACTGGCGGCGCAGCGCGATCAAGCAGGTGGCGTCGGCGCGCTTCGGCGTCACCAGCGAGTACTTGGTCAACGCCGACGACCTGCAGATCAAGATGGCCCAGGGGGCCAAGCCCGGCGAGGGCGGCCAGTTGCCCGGCCACAAGGTCTACCCGTGGATCGCCAAGGTGCGGTACGCCACCCCCGGCGTCGGCCTCATCTCGCCGCCGCCCCACCACGACATCTACTCGATCGAGGACCTCGCCCAGCTCATCCACGATCTGAAGAACGCCAACCCAAGGGCGCGGATCCACGTCAAGCTCGTCGCCGAGGTCGGGGTCGGCACGGTGGCGGCCGGCGTGGCCAAGGCCCACTCCGACGTCGTCCTGATCTCGGGCCACGACGGAGGCACCGGTGCCTCGCCGCTCACTTCCATCAAGCACGGTGGCGTGCCGTGGGAGCTGGGCCTGGCCGAGACCCAGCAAGTGCTCGTGCTCAACAAGCTGCGCGACCGGATCGTGGTCCAGGTCGACGGCCAGATGAAGACCGGCCGCGACGTCGTCATCGCCGCGCTCCTGGGGGCCGAGGAGTTCGGCTTCTCCACGGCCCCGCTGGTGGTGTTGGGCTGCATCATGATGCGCGTCTGCCACCTCAACACCTGCCCGGTGGGCATCGCCACCCAGGACCCCGAGCTGCGCAAGCGGTTCACCGGCAAGCCCGAATTCGTGGTGAACTTCTTCCGATTCATCGCCGAGGAGGTCCGCGAGTTCATGGCGATGCTCGGGTTCCGCACGATGGACGAGATGATCGGCCGGGTCGACCGGCTGAACGTGCGGCCGGCCGTCGAGCACTGGAAGGCCAAGGGCCTCGATCTCTCCACGATCCTCTACGAGCCGGTGATGCCGCCCGACGTGGCCCGTCGCTGCGTCACCACCCAGGATCACGGGCTGGAGCGCTCGCTCGACGCGACCACGCTCATCCCGTCCTGCCGCGACGCGATCGACCACGCCAAGCCGGTCGAGCTGAGCTTGCCGATCCGCAACGTCCACCGCACGGTCGGCACCACTCTCGGTTACGAGATCACCCGGCGCTGGGGCGGCGAGGGCCTGCCGGACCACACGATCAGGATCCGTTTCCGCGGATCGGCCGGGCAGTCGTTCGGCGCCTTCGTGCCGCGCGGGGTAACGCTGACGCTGGAGGGCGACGCCAACGACTACTGGGGCAAGGGCCTGTCGGGCGGACGCCTTATCGTGTTCCCGCCGCGCGAGGCGACGTTCGTTCCCGAGCAGAACATCGTCGTCGGCAACGTGGCGCTCTACGGCGCCACCAGCGGCGAGGCGTTCGTGCGCGGCGTCGCCGGCGAGCGGTTCGCCGTGCGCAACAGCGGCGCCCACACCGTGGTCGAGGGCATCGGCGACCACGGCTGCGAGTACATGACCGGCGGCCGCGTGATCGTACTGGGCGCCACCGGCCGGAACTTCGCCGCCGGCATGTCCGGCGGCGTCGCCTACGTCTTCGATGTGGACGGCGAGTTCCAACGGCGCTGTAATCTCGGCATGGTCGAGCTGGGACCGCTGGACCAGGCCGAGGACATCGCGCTGGTGCGCGAGCTGATCCGCCGCCACGTGGCGCTCACCGGCTCGTCGTACGCCGCCCGGTTCCTCGATGACTGGATCGCCGTGCAGCCGCGCTTCGTGCGCGTCATGCCGAAGGACTACAAGCGCGTGCTCCAGGCCGAGGCGCGGGCGCAGGCCGAGGGCCGCCCGCCCACCTTCGCCGAGCTGGTGGGGGCCACCAGCGGATAGCCGTGGGCAAGGTCACCGGCTTCCTCGAGATCAAGCGTACGAAGTGGCCGACCCGACCGGTCGCCGACCGCCTGCGTGACTGGAAGGAGGTCTACCTCCCCTTCCCCCAGGACCAGCTGAAGCAGCAGGCCGCGCGCTGCATGGACTGCGGCATTCCCTTCTGTCACCAGGGCTGTCCACTGGGCAACGTCATCCCCGACTGGAACGACCTCGTGTACCGCGAGCACTGGCACGACGCGATCGACCGGCTGCACGCGACCAACAACTTCCCCGAATTCACCGGCCGCCTGTGCCCGGCCCCGTGCGAGGGCTCGTGCGTGCTCGGGATCAACGACGACCCGGTCACCATCAAGGCCGTCGAGGTCACCATCATCGATCGCGCGTTCGACGAGGGCTGGGTCGTACCGGAGCCGCCGGCCGTGCGGACCGGCAAGAAGGTCGCCGTCGTGGGCTCGGGCCCGGCCGGCCTGGCCGCCGCCCAGCAGCTCAACCGCGCCGGTCATCTGGTGACCGTGCTGGAGCGCTCCGACCGTATCGGCGGCCTCCTGCGTTACGGCATCCCCGAGTTCAAGATGGAGAAGCGCGTCCTCGACCGGCGCCTGGCCGTGATGGACAAAGAAGGGGTCGTGTTTCGCCCGAACGCCGACGTGGGCCGGGCGCCCACCACCGCGGAGCTGCAGCGCGAGTTCGACGCCATCGTGCTGGCCTGCGGCGCCGGCGCGCCCCGCGATCTGCCGGTACCGGGCCGCGAGCTGCACGGCATTCACTTCGCGATGGAGTACCTCACGCTGTCCAACAAGCGGTGCGAGGGCGATCCGATCCCCGACGAGCGGTTCGTCACGGCCGGGGGCCGACGCGTGGTCATCATCGGCGGTGGCGACACCGGCGCCGACTGCCTGGGCACCGTGCACCGGCAGGGGGCCCGGTCGGTCCACCAGTTCGAGCTGCTGCCGCGGCCGCCGGACGCCCGCGCGCTCGACAACCCCTGGCCGCAGTGGCCGAACATCTTCCGCAC
>JBKOZA010000521.1:0-1097 GCA_046725675.1 Candidatus Methylomirabilota bacterium | reverse complement strand
CGCCGCGGTCGCGTCTTCAGCGACGCCGAGGCCCAGCTCCTGCAAGCCTTCGCGGACCAGGCCGCCCTGGCGCTGGAGAACGCCCGGCTCTACGCCGAGACCACGCGCCGCCGGCACGAGGCCGAGCAGCTGGCCCAGCTGGCTCAGACGCTGACCGAGAGCCTCGACGTGAGCGACGTCGTCGGGCGCACCGTCGATAGCGTGCTCCCCCTCTTCGGCGCCAAATCTTCGGTGCTGCGCCTGACGCAGCCCGACGGCTCGCTGGTGGCGCTGGCGATCGGGGGTCTCAGCCGCGACGATATCGAGCCCGGGCACGTCCTGCAGCCCGGCCACGGCGTTCTCGGTCGGGCCGCCCTCGAGAGCCGGCCGGTCTGGTCGGCCGACATGCTGGCCGATCCCGCGGTGAGGATCTCGGAGGAGCTGCAGGCGGATCTGGGCGACTCGGGCCACCGGGCCGTGCTGGCGGTGCCGCTACGGGTGAAGGCCGTGGTGATCGGCGCGCTCGGCGTGATCGACGATGCCGGCCGCCGTTTCGACGCCGAGGAGGCCCGGCTGCTGCAGGCCTTCGCCGACCAGGCGGCGCTCGCCCTGGAGAACGCCCGCCTGTTCTCCCTGGAGCGGGCGCGGCGGCGGCAGATCGCCGCGCTGGCCGAGATCGAGCGTGAGTTCGCCGCCGAGCTGGACACCGAGCGCCTGCTCGGCCTCATCGTCGAGCGCTCGGCCCGGCTCTTCGACGCCGAGGGCGCCATCTACATGCTGGACGACGGGGGGGGCCTCGTGCGGCGGGCGTGGACGGCCGAGGGCCCAGGGATGGTGCGAGCGCTGCCCGGCGAGGGGCTGATCGGTACGGTCGTCGCGCAGCAACGCGGCGTGCTGGCCAACGACTATCCCCAGTCGCCGCTGGCCCGACCGGAATTCGTCACCCACGGCGTCCGCCACGCCCTCGCGCAGCCGGTGATGATCGGCGCTCGGGTCCACGCCGCCCTCGTGATGAGCCGTACGGACACGGGCGAGCCGTTCGTGGCCGACGACCTGGCCCTGCTGGAGAGCTTCGCGGCCCAGGCCGGGATCGCGCTCGAGAACTCGCGCCTCTACCA
>JBKOZA010000520.1:0-1131 GCA_046725675.1 Candidatus Methylomirabilota bacterium | reverse complement strand
CC
This sequence comes from Candidatus Methylomirabilota bacterium, assembly GCA_046725675.1. Taxonomy (GTDB): domain Bacteria; phylum Methylomirabilota; class Methylomirabilia; order Rokubacteriales; family CSP1-6; genus AR5. Next base: position 1,129 of record JBKOZA010000520.1, on the reverse strand, counting down.
CCCGGCCCGCGGCGCCGGCGCCGCCGCGCCGGCGGGTGGAGCGCCGCCCGGGGGCGGCGTCGTGGCCTGACTCATCGCCTGCCCCATGGCCTGCCCCATCGCGATGCCTGCGCCGAGACCGGCCCCGGCCCCGGCGACGCCCCCCTCGTTGGCGGCCGCGACGGGGATGGACTGCGCCGTCTGGAACTGCGTGTAGCGCCCCATGTCGCCGACCAGGCCCATGCCGATACGCTCGTCGAGGCGCTTCTGGAGCTCCTCCGGGAGGGAGATGTTCTGGACCTGGAACGCCTCCAGGGCCAGCCCCAGGTCGGCGAACAGCGGGCGCAGCTTGTCGGCGACGGCGGCGCTGAGCTCGACCTGGTTGGCCGCCATGTCCAGGAACGGGATGCTGCTCTCCGCGAAGTGATCGGTCAGCACCGCCACCACCGAGTTGCGGAGCTGGCCCTCGACGTCGCCCACCGTGTAGGTGTCGCGGCTGCCCGAGACCTTCTGGTAGAACACGTGCGGCGCCGCGACACGGAAGGTGTAGATGCCGAACGCGCGCAGCCGCAGTGCGCCGAACTCGCGGTCGCGCAGCGTGATCGGGTTGGACGTCCCCCACTTCTGGTTGAGCCGCAGGCGCGTGGAGAAGAAGTAGACGTCGCTCTTGAACGGCGATTCGAACAGCTTGTCCCAGTTGGCGAGGTCCGTCAGGAGCGGGATGTTCTGGGTCTTGATGGTGTGCTGACCCGGCCCGAACAGGTCGGCGGGCTTGCCCTGGTGCACGAACAGCGCCGCCTGCGTCTCGCGAACGGTGAGCTGCGCGCCCTGCTGGATCTCCATGTCGCGCATCGGAAAGCGCCAGGCGAGGACCTCGTCGCCGTCTTCGGTCCACTGAATGATGTCGATGAACTGCTTCTTGACGAAGTCGAGAAAGCCCATGAACGCCCTCCCGGAACGGATCGACCCTCGCTCACTGTAGGTGGCCGGCTGGACGAGTGTCAAGGAAGCGCATCGACTCAAAACTTCGGTTACCGAACGGAGGGCCCTAGATCAGAAGTCACGGTTACCAATCCGGTCGAGGAGGCCACCGTGACGCGAGCGAGCTTGCGAGAGTATGCCGCCGTGCAGCGCCCGCGGTACCTGCAGG
>JBKOZA010000519.1:0-1875 GCA_046725675.1 Candidatus Methylomirabilota bacterium | reverse complement strand
GACGAGACGCTTGGCGTTCGTCACCGCCTTGGGCGGCTGGTAGACGTGGTCGTACGCGATCAGCCGGATCTTGCGGCCGTGGATCCCGCCGGCGTCGTTGACCCGGTTGAAGACCGCCTCGATGCCGGCCTTGATGTTGACTCCCCAGTTCGCCACGGCGCCGGTCAGGTCCATGCCGGCGCCGACGACGACCTCCTTGTCGGTGACGCCGTCCTCGGCCCAGGCCGGACCGCTCCCGGCGAGGACGAGGAGGCCGACCAGCGCACCCAGAAGAGCCGTACCGACGCCAAACCTGTTCATGGCGATCGCTCCTTTCGTGTGGTCATCGCTGCCCGAGATAGGCCCGTCGCACGCGGTCGTCGCGCAGCAGCTGTTGACTGTCGCCGGCGAGAGCGATGGTGCCGGTCTCCAGCACGTAGCCGTAGTCCGCGATCGACAGGGCCTTGTTGGCGTTCTGCTCGACGAGCAGCACCGTGGTGCCGCTGGCGTGGATCTGGCGGATGATGCCGAAGATCTCCTCCACGAGCATGGGGGCGAGCCCGAGCGACGGCTCGTCGAGGAGCATCAGCATCGGCTCGGCCATGAGCGCGCGCCCGATCGCGAGCATCTGCTGCTCACCGCCGCTGAGCGTGCCCGCCAGCTGGGACCGCCGCTCGGCCAGGATGGGGAAGCCCGCGTGCACGCGCTCGAGGGCGCGCTGCACGGCCCGTTTGTCCGAGCGCGCGTAGGCGCCCATGTGCAGGTTCTCGAGGACGGTCAGCTCCGGGAAGAGCTCGCGGCCCTCGGGGACATGCGAGATGCCCATGCGCACGATCGTCTCCGAGGGCAGCCGGTCGATCCGTCGCCCCCGGAAGCTGACGGTACCTCGCGCGGGCGACACCAGGCCGGAGATGCACTTGAGGGTGGTGGACTTGCCGGCGCCGTTGGCGCCGAGCAGCGTGACGATGGAGCCCTTCGGCACCTTGAACGAGATCCCCTTGAGGGCCTGGATGCTGCCGTAGAACGTCTCGACGCCGTCGAGGGTCAGGAGCGGCTCAGACACCGGCGACACCGACGGTCTCCCCCAGATAGGCCTTGATGACCTCCGGATCGTTCTGCACCTGGGCCGGCGTGCCCTCGGCGATCTTGCGCCCGAAGTTCAGCACGGTGATGGTGTCGGTGACGTTCATCACCAGTCCCATGTCGTGCTCGACCAGGAGGATGGTCAGCGCGAAGCGCTCACGGGTGCGAATCAGCAGGTCGGCGAGCACCTGGGTCTCCGAGGTGTTCAGGCCCGACGCGGGCTCGTCGAGCAAGAGGAGCTGGGGGTTCAGGGCTAGCGCGCGCGCCAGCTCCAGGCGTTTCTGGTAGCCGAGGGGCAGGCTTCCCGCCGGCTTGCCCTGGATGTCCGTCAACCCCAGGAACTCGAGGAGCGTCAGCGCCTGCTCGCGCATGGCGCGCTCTTGCGCGCGAACGAACGGCAGGTTGAAGCCCTCCGTCACGACCCCGGTCCGCATGTGGCTGTGCTTGGCCACCAGGACGTTGTCGAGGGAGCTGAGGCTGGGGAAGAGCTGCACGTTCTGGAACGTCCGCGCGATCCCCAGGCGCGCGACCTGATCGGGGCGCGCGTGGGTGACGTCGTGGTCGAGAAAGCGGATGCTCCCGCTGGTGGGCCGATAGAACCCGGTGACGCAGTTGAAGATCGTCGTCTTGCCGGCACCGTTCGGTCCGATGAGCCCGTGGATTCTCCCGGGCTCGACGGTCACGCTCACGCGATCGACCGCGCGCAGGCCTCCGAAGTGGACGGACAGATCGTGAACGGACAGGCAGGTCACGACGCCACGACGGGTCGGCTCGACGGCAGTGTCGCCGACATCCAGGCCCTTCTGCTCGGCG
>JBKOZA010000518.1:0-16486 GCA_046725675.1 Candidatus Methylomirabilota bacterium | reverse complement strand
AGCGGCGGCGGCCACACCGGCGCGGCCAGGCGCAGCACGAAGAACGCCGAGATGAGCCCGGCAAAAAACATCGTCTCGGCGGCGAGCAGGAACAGCATCGCCAGCCAGGCATTGTCCAGTCGCGGCGGCCGTGGCGTGGGCTCGCGACCGTCGCCGTCGTCCCCGCGCGGTGGTGGCGGAGGGGGTTGCCGCACGCCGTTGGTCCGTTGCCGCGGAGGGGCCTCGAGGACCAGTGGGCTCACCAGCGGATCCCCACCAGGAACGATCCGATCACGAGTGCGGCCACGATGGTGAGCAGGATCCGGCGCACCAGTCGGTTGCGCTCCCCCAGGCTGTCCATTGCCACGCTCATGCCTTGTCGAACGCCAGTAGCGCCAGCAGCGCGGGCAGGTACAGCAGCGAGGCCAGCAGCACGCGTCGCGCGCGGGGCGCCGACGGCGCCAAGGCGTGTTGAGCGCCCAGAGTCGCGAACAGCGCGCCGAGCAGGAGCGCCCCCACGAAGTACACGGCCCCGGCCAGGCCGATCAGCGTGGGCAGCAAGCTCACGGCGAGCAGGCCCACGCATCCGCTCACGATCTGGCGCTCGGTGGCGCGCCCCTCGGCGTCGACGACCGGCAGCAAGCGCACGCCCGCGCGCGCGTAGTCGTGCTGGTAGAGCCGCCCGATGGCCAGCGTGTGCGGAAGCTGCCAGAGGAACAGGATTCCGAACAGCACCCAGGCGCCGACGCCGAGATCGTCGCGCGCGGCCGCCCAGCCCGTCACCGGCGGCAGCGCCCCCGGCACCGCGCCCACGAGCGTGCACAGCGTGGTGCGCAGCTTGAGCGGGGTGTAGGCGAAGACGTAGAGCACGAACGTCGCCGCGGTGACGAGCGTCGCCAGCCAGCCGACCCCGACCGCGAGCACCCCCAGGCCGACCGTCGTGAGCGCCGCGCCGAACAGCAGCGCCTCCAGCGGCATCAGCCGGCCCTCCGGGAGCGGGCGCGTGCGCGTCCGCTCCATGCGCGCGTCGACGTCGCGCTCCCAGTACTGGTTCAGCGCCAGCGTGCCGCCGGCGGCCAGCAGGGTGCCCACCACGAGCGAGAGGAGACGGCCGTAATCCGGCGCGGTCACCAGCCCCACGTAGTAGCCGACGACGGTGGTGACGAGCACCATCACGACCACGCGCGGCTTGGTCAGCGCCAGCAGATCGGCGGCGACCCGCCCTCGCTCGCGCTCGAGCGTGGCGACGATGACCTCGCTGCGAGGTCTCATCGCGTCGCGACCCCCAGGGCACGAGTCGCCGACGCCGACGGCGCCGGGCGCGCCCCCGACAGCACGCGCACGGCGAGCACGACGGCCGCCGCCAGAATGAGCCCCCCGACGAGGCGATGCGCCACCGGCACCGCCAGCATCGTGAGCTGGCCGCCGGGGATCCAGAGGGGCGAGAGGCGCGCGAGGTAGGCACCGACGCCGAGCAGGAACTGGACGCCGAGCAGGACGAGCAGCAGGCGTGCGGCCGGCGTGGCCACCGGGTCGGCCGTGCGACGCCACCGGGCCGTTACCACGGGTACGAGACCGAAGACGCCCACGGCCCCGATCAGGTGCAGGTCGATGCGGCCGGCGTGGGTGAGCAGGGCCCCGAACACGATCTGCGCGTAGACCAGGAGCGCCGCCGCCAGGGTGAGCGCGCGGGTGGGCCCGTCCACGGCGGAGACCGCCCTGGTCATACGGGCCGAGGTGACCACCGCCAGCGCGACCAGCAGGGCGAAGAAGGCCTGGGCGAGCGGACCATGGATCATCGCCAGCGCGTCGGTCTGCAACACGACCCGCAGACCGCCCACGATGCCCTGGACGACGACCGCCACGACGGCGACGACGCCGAGCGCGCGCAGGCGACCCCCGCGCCCCCAGAGCGCCGCCGCGAGGGCCACCGTGAGGGCGCCGACGAGGGCGCCGAGGAGCCGGTGACTGTGCTCGTAGAACACACCCCCGACCATGCCGGACCAGGGGAACGCGAACATGTTATGCCCGAAGGTCGTCGGCCAGTCGGGCACCGCCAGCGCCGCGCCGGTGTTGGTCACCAGGCCACCGAACACGATCAGCACGCACGTCGCGGCGGCCGTGAGCATGGCCAGACGATGCGCCAGCTTCACCCCCGGCACCTCCCTCAGTGGCCGCGCGCCCGCGCCCCGGCCCGGACCGGCGGCTGGGACTGGGGCAGGTAATCGTCGGCGACCTCGGGGTCGCTGTACTCGTAGGGGCCCCGATACACCGTGGGCAGCGTCGGGCCCCAGTTCAGGTGTGGTGGCGGCGACGGCGCCGTCCACTCGAGCGTCGTCGAGCTCCACGGGTTGAGCGGCGCCTTCGGGCCCGCGAACAGGGACCAGAAGAAGTTGATCACGAACAGGATCTGGGTGGCCCCGAGCAGCAGGGCGCTGTAGGTCATGAACACGTTCCAGTGCTGCTGGTGCTGCAGGAACTCGTACTGCATGGGGTTGTAGATCCGCCGCATCTGGCCGCCGACCCCGATGATGTGCATGGGGAAGAACGTCATGTTGAAGAAGATGAACGTGCCCCAGAAGTGCAGGTGGCCGAGGGCGGCGTTGGTCATGCGGCCGAACATCTTGGGGAACCAGAAGTAGATCGCCGCGAACGCCCCGAAGATCGAGCCGCCGAAGACGACGTAGTGGATGTGGGCGACGATGAAGTAGGTGTCCTGGATGTAGATGTCGACCGGGGTGCTGGCCATGAAGATACCGCTGAGGCCGCCGATGACGAACATCGACACGAAGCCGAGCGCGAACAGCATGGGCACCTTGAACTGGATCCGCGCGCCCCACAGCGTGCCCAGCCAGTTGAACGTCTTGATGGCCGACGGCACCGCGATGATCATCGTGGTCACCGTGAAGGCCATCCCCAGCGTCGGGTTCATGCCGGACACGAACATGTGGTGGCCGTAGACCACCCAGGACAGGAACGCGATGGCGATCATCGAGAAGGCCATCGCGTGGTAGCCGAAGATCGGCTTGCGCGAGAAGACGGGCAGGATCTCCGAGGCGATGCCCATCGCGGGCAGGATCAGGATGTAGACCTCGGGGTGCCCGAAGTACCAGAACAGGTGCTGCCAGAGCAGCGGCTCACCGCCGCCGGAGGGACGGAACCAGCTGGTGTGCAGCGTGCGGTCGAACAGCAGCATGGCCACGCCCGAGGTCAGCACCGGCAGGGCCAGCAGCAGGAGGATGGCCGTGATGAACAGCGACCAGACCACCAGCGGCATCCGGAACAGCGTCATGCCGGGCGCCCGCATGTTGATGATGGTCGTGATGTAGTTGATCGAGCCCATCATGGAGCCGACGCCCATGACGAACAGGCTGATGCACCAGAGGTTCTGCCCCCAGTTCACCCCCGTGTACTCGGGCACCGCCGACAGCGGCGCGTAGGACGTCCAGCCGGCAGCCGCGTGACCGCCCTCCACGAAGAAGCCCGACAGCATGATGATGCCGGCCGACAAGGTCACCCAGAACGAGAGCATGTTGAGCGTGGGGAAGGCCATGTCGCGGGCGCCGATCATGAGCGGGATGCAGAAGTTGCCGAAGGCCCCGGCCAGGATCGGCATGATCACGAAGAAGATCATGATGGTGGCGTGCATCGTGAACGCCATGTTGTAGGTCGAGGGCTCCAGGATGCCGCCCGTCTCCTTGAGGATCATCCCCATGCCGGGGACCGCCGTCTCCGGCCACGCCAGCTGCCAGCGCACCAGGAGGGCGAGGAGGCCGCCCACGACCATCATCAGCAGGCCCATGAACAGGAACTGCCGGGCGATCATCTTGTGGTCGGTCGAGAAGACGTAGGTGCGGACGAAGCCCAGCTCGTGGTGCTCGTGCGCGGTGTGCGCGTGAGCGGTGGCGGTGGTAGCGCTCATCGCTTGGCCTTTCCTCCCTTGCCGGCGGACTCCGCGAGCTTCGTCGGCTCGGCCTTCTTGTCCTCGGGGGCGGCCTCGGCCCGGAGGTTCTCGGCCGCCCACTTCTGATAGTCCGCCGCGTCGTGCACGTAGACCCAGCCCCGCATGCCGGAGTGGCCGAAGCCGCACAGCTCGGCGCACGGCAGCTCGTACTTGCCGACCTTGGTGGCCTCGAACCACTGCAGGATGTCGCGGCCGGGGACGGCGTCCTGCTTCATGCGGAACTGCGGCACGAAGAAGCTGTGGATGACGTCCTGGGACCGCAGGTGGACGTGCACGACCTTGTTAGCCGGCACGTGCATCTCGTCGAGGAACGTCTTGTCGTCGGCGGTGCCGAACTTGCCGTCCGGCCCCGGGTAGGTGACCTGCCAGTTGAACTGCTTGGCAGTCACCTGCAGCACGAAGTCGCTGGCCGGTGGGGCCGCCATCTTGATCCGCGACCACGCCGGCACGCTGAGGAACGTGAGGATCACGAGGATCAGCGACGGGACCACCGTCCACACGATCTCCAGGGTGGTGTTGCCGTGGGTGTAGCGGGCGCGGCGGCCGGGACGGTCCCGGTACATCACCAGGAACACGATCATGGTGACGAACACCAGGATGGCCGTGATCCCGGTGATGTAGTAGATGAGGTGGAACAACCAGTCGATGTCTCGACCGTAGGTCGAGACGTTCTCGGGCAGCCACCAGTCAAGCATTCGATCCCCCCCGGTTCCCGGTCGCGGCTCGCGCGGTTACTTGCCCTTCATCTCGAAGCTGACCTTGGTCACCTGCCCGGCCTTGACGTCCACTTCCTTCTCCTGCTTGCCCAGCGTCTCGTGCCAGACCTCGATCTTTTGCTTGCCGGCCGGGACGTTCTCGATCTTGGCCACGCCGCTGCCGTCGGTGGCGGCGGCCGGGCCGGGGACCACGGCGACCCAGCCGAGCATCCAGCTGTGCACGTCGCAGGTGACCTTCACGAACTCTGGCTTCTCGAGCTTCTCCGTCATCGTCTTCTTGAACTTCGGCTGCGCCTTGTTGATGGACGGATTGGCGGTCGAGTAGGTGTGGATGTTGTGCAGGATGTCGTCGGAGTTCTTGATCTCCAGCTCGCCGGGCTGCATGACCACGACGTGGGGGACGAACTTGCAGCCGTGCTGGTCGATGACCGCCTTGGCCTTGCTGGCGCCCTTGGCGCCCGGGACGGAGACGACCGCGTTGGCCAGCCCCTTGTTGCCGCCCACGACGACCTTCTCGACCACCGCCTCGGTGCCGCACTTCTCGGTGTCCTTGTTGACCTTGAGCTTGTCGACCTGGGGGGCTCCGCTGTACTTGACCTCGGCCTCGATGGTGCCGCCGCCCTGCGCCCCCGCGATAGTCACGAACCACATCGCCACGCCCGTGATGAGCGCGATCGCTGCGCTCGCCGTCAATGCTCTCCGCATCGCCCGTACCCCTCCTGCTCAGTGTGTTGTCGATCGGTGTCGCCGGCCGGCCGCGTCACCGCGCGCGATTCGCCGTGCGGACGACGAGGATCATGGCCGCCAGCGTGAGGATTGCCACGACGGGAGGAACGATGAAACGCCGATTCGACTGCGGCTCCTCCAGGCGCAGATAGTACCACGACGTCAGCGACATCTTGGGGCCGCTCTCCCCCGCCCCGCCGTCCCACGCCTGGAAGGCGACCGGCGTGAACACGGCCGGCCGGAAGCTCGGGCGCGCCTCGCCCTTGGCCGCCAGCGGCCGCTTCATCACCAGACGGTACTGCCCGTCGGCGAACAGCGCCTTGCCCGTCGCCTCGCCGCCGGTCAGCGGCGCCAGCTTGGTCGGGCCGTTGGCGCTGGCCTCGCCGACACCCTTGCCCTGCTCCCAGCGCAGCAGGTACACGGCCTCGTTGGCGTCGCCCATCAGGAAGTAGGGGCGCTCGGTGCCGCTGCTGATCTGCGGGGGGAACTGCAGCGAGATCGCGTCGGGGAACGTCTGCTTGCCGTCGCCCTTCGACTCGGTCGGATCGTCCCAGGTCAGGTGAAAGGCGACCTCCCGGTCGTTGTACACCGCGCGCACCACGACCAGGTCGATGGCCGGGTTGAAGTTGCGCGGGTCCACGATCACCTGCCCCATGAGGGGCACGTACTGCGGCGCGAGCTTCTTCCAGAAGTCGGCGCCGGGATCGTCGGGGATGGCGTCGGTGACCGATCCCACGGTGACGAGGGTCGCGTACGTCGGCCGGTCGGGGCCGAGGGACACGATGTAGTTCGTCAGGTGCCAGATGTCCTCCGGCTTCTCGACGCTGTCGAGGAAGGCCGGCATCGGGGTCCCCAGCACCCCGTTGGCGAGCCGGGTGGCGATGTCGGTCCGGGAAGCGCCGCCGCGGAACGTCCAGCGCTTGGTGAGGTTGGCCGGCGCGATCGGATGTCCCCACTCGTCCTTGAGCTCGGCGCGCGACGGCCCGTCGGCCCGCCCCTCGGTGCCGTGACACTTGTGGCACTCGATGGCCTCGAACATCTCTTTGCCCCGCTTGATGGACGCCTCCGACGACGACACCTCCTTGGGCAGCTCCAGCTTCTTGGGCGCCTCCTTGAACTGCTCGGGCGCGAACGTCTTGAGATACGCGACCACGTTCCACCGCTCCCTATCGGGAAGAACCTCCCAGGAAGGCATCGAGGTCCCCGGCATCCCATGGGTGACGACGTTGAACAGATCCTGATCGGCCGGCGTCTTGTTCGCCGTCGTCCTTACCTTGTACAACCCCTTCGTGAAATCCCTCGGCCTCGGCGCCAGCAACTCCGCCCCCGCCCCCTGCCCATCCCCCTTCTCCCCATGACACAGCAAACACTTCCTCTCATAAACCCCCTTCCCCGCCTTCACATCCCCCTGCGCCCATGCGTCCTGGAGGTCCGCGGCGAGCGAAAGCGAGGCCGCAACACTCGCGCACAAGACCAGCCGCACCGGCCACGGTCGAGGTAGGGCGACGAGAAGAGGCCAGATGCGGAGTGAATCGCCCCTTCGAGCGCGGGCTTTGCCCGCGCAATCCTGGGGGAGGCTTCGGAGGGGGTCGCCGAGACCCCCTCCGACGGAACGACGCAGATGGGCCCTTATCGTCGCCCGCCACCTAGTGAGAGGCATGTTCTCCCGCCTCCCAGCGACGAGGCTGCTGCCCAGTCGCATCGTAGAGATACATGATCACCTGCCAAATCTGCTCCTCGGTCAGCCGATCCTCCCACGCCGGCATCACCGAATTCCACGGCGTCGACTCCTTCGGCAACCCCGGCCCGCCCTTGGCGATCCGCCAGAACAGGAAGGCCTCCTGGAGCATCGCGATCGTGCCCGGGTCCTGGAAGTTCGCCGGGGGCGGGTTGAAGCCGTGGGCGAAGTGCCCCTTGCCGTCGAGGTTGTCGCCGTGACAGTACACGCAGTTGCGGATGTAGATCTCGGCGCCGGCCGCGACGTGCTTGGCGTGGGCGGAGGCGTCCTTGCGCAGCGGATTGTCCAGGCCGGAGATGTTGATCTCCTTGCCGCGGAACTGGATCGACCCCGGGGGCGCCGGGTGCACCGCCCGCAGCTCGGGGGGCGCCTGCGGCTTGGCGGCCGCCTGCGTGTACGCGTAGTAGCCGAGCAGCAGCGGCACCAGAACGACGATGATCGAGCGCAGCAGCCGGTACCGCGGCTCGGTCAGCGTCAGCCAGATCGGCCGCACGAAATCGGCCCAGGAATCGCGGTCCGAGGAAACGAAGATCAGCAGCCCGACCCCGATGATGAACATGTAGAGCGTCAGCACGCTCCACGGCGCCGGCGGCCGGATGCCGAACCGCAGCACGACGAACGCCAGCACGAAGATGAGGACGGCCTGGAAGAAGCGCGAGCGCAGCACCCTCATCGGCTATTTCAGGGTCAGCAGGAACGCCACGAGGTCGGTGTACTCCTTGGCTGTGAGCGTCTGCCCGAAGGTCTGGGGCATCACCCCCGGCGGAAAATTCGCCACCGTGCCCGCGCCCTTGGGATCGAGGATCTTCTTCATGACGTAGTCCGGGGTCTGGATCTTCGCGATCTGCGAGAGGTCGGGCCCGACCGGCGAGGCGCCGATCTTGCCGGCCTTGTGGCAGGCGATGCAGCCGCCCTTGCCCTGGAACACCTGCTCACCCATCTTGGGATCACCCGGGATTTTCACCTCGGCGGCAGCCGCGCCTCCGCCGGCGCCGCCGGCGGCCCCCACGGTGGCCGGCACATCGTTCAGCGTCACGTCGACGGTGCCGCCCAGCGATTCGAGGAACGCGATCAAGGCCCAGACCTCCGATCGGTTCAGCGCGATCGGAGGCTTGTCCACAGCCGGCATGATCGGCGGATAGCCTTCCACCACGTACGCCTGGGGCTGGATCAGCGACTCCAGCAGGTAGGCCTTCGCGGACATGCCCGGCTTGGTCTTGGCCGCGCGCGCGCCGACGCCGGCCAGGTCGGGCGCGCGCGTCCCCTTCTGGCCGATGCGATGGCAGATCTCGCACGTGCCCTTCGTGTGATAGATCTCCTCGCCCGCCTTCACGAGCTGGGCGGGGGTGACGTTGCCGCCCTCCAGCGATAGCTCCTGGGGCGGCTTGGACTCGATCTGCGGGATCGAGTTGGCGAACCAGGAGTAGCCACTCATCACCACGATGGCGAACGCGCCGACCTTGATGCCGACGGGGACACGCATGCCTAGTGGTCTCGATCGCTGCCGCCGGCCAGGATCGGCGCCGCCGCGTGGCCGTGGGCGCCCTCCTTGCCCTTCTCGCCAAGGCCGCCGAGCCAGAAGATGAACATCACGAGCGCGAAGAACGCGAGGGTGACGATCGTGATCACGTTGGCCGCGTAGCCGAGCGCGGGCGTCACCGCGTCGACCGAGGTGTCGCGAAGAACGCCATACACGTGCCAGTGCTGACGAATGCCGGAGCGCGCGAAGCCCATCAGGCCCATGAGCCAGGTGAAGGTCACCGCGAGCAGGATCAGGACGTACTGCGAGCGGGGCGCGATCGTTCCCCAGCGGATGGCGCCGGTGGAGCGCGCGCCCTTGAACATCGGCACGTCGATGGCCATGACGACCGCGATGGCGCCGAGGACGGCCAGGACCTGGTAGACCGAGAAGCCGATCCGCACGATCGACTCCACGAAGTAGCCGTAGACACCGTAGAACACGACGATCACCGCGGCGGCGCCGAAGGCCGCCCACTGGATGGCCATGCCAGTCTTCACCCACGACCGGGTCGACTCCCGGTTGGCGCGGCGATACAGGATGTAGGAAAGGAAGGTCGTCAGGATCATCAGGTTGACGACCGTGTTCTTGGCGGACATCACGCCGAAGAAGCCGAGCAGCGGGTGGTGGGTGCCGCCCATGGCGCGGGCCTCGTCGAGCGTGACGACCATCGAGCGGGGCGTGGCCCACACCATGAAGCCGATGGTGAGCACGATCAGCATGGGCGGGACGTACTTGCGGTATCGCTCGGCGCCCGGGATGCGCTCCATCCCGAGCCACAGATAGTAGTTGGAGCCGAGGAACAGGATGCCGATGAGGATGGCCTGGATGATCCACAGCCACGACATGAAGCCGCCCATCATCGTGATGCCCATCGTCTGGTTGAACGCGTAGATCTCCCGGCCGAGGTAGTAGCCGGCGAAGGGCAGCACGATGAAGGCCGAGAGGGCCACGAAGTTGCCGACGTAGCCCATCCAGTCGTAGCGGGCTCGCTCTTCGTCGGTCTTCGCCGCCAGGAAGCGAAACGCGGCATAGGCACCCGCGATCGTGCCGCCGAAGACGATGTTCGCCAGGAGACGGTGGATATTGATCGGCATCCAGCTGTAGTTGTTGATGGCCGCCCACACGCCGCCTTTGAGGGCGCCCGACTCGTCGATGCCGGCCGGCGACATCATGAACGTCACCCACGAGTTGGCCACGACCAGGATGGCGGTACCGAAGAGGTTGGACAGCACCCCCAGGCCGACGTGGATCCACTTGCGGGAGCCGGACAGCCAGTCCCAGCCGTAGTACCAGAGGTACACCGTGAAGGTCTCGGCGAAGAACAGCAGCGCGTAGACCCAGTAGGTCGGGAAGAAAATGGACGTCATGTACGTCCAAAACTTCGGATAGTAGCCGACGAAGAGGAAGAGCAGCAGGGCTCCCAGCAGCGCGGTGGTCGAAAACGCCGCGAAGGTGAGCTTGACGAACTCGTGCGACAGCCAGTCGTAGCGGCTGTCTCCTGTGCGCCAGCCGATGATCTCGATGATGACCGCGAAGATGGGGACACCGAGGATGAATGCGGCGAAGTTCAGGTGCAGCTGCGCCACCGCCCACACGGCCAGCCGCGAACCGAAGAGCGGGAACGCCCGGTACGCCGGCTCCTTGGCGGCCTGCTGGGCCTCGACCGGCAGCGCGAGGACGATCAGGACTGCGGCGAGGAGTAGCAGCGTGGCCGCGCACGCGCCCCGGCCCACGAGCCTGCCCGTCCTCATCGATTCGGCCTCTGGAGGCGACGCCCGCGCGAGACCCGTTCGGGGATCGCGGCGGACATGCTTGTTCGCGAAATCACATGAGCGTCCGGGGCCGATTCTCAGGGCCAACGCCTCGATGTGTCAAGGGGAAAGACGCCAGGCACGTTTGACACACCTCACCCCGGACGCTAGCATCACTCGTAGGGCACTTGCATGAAGCCGCGCCTCTCCCAGCGCATCCAGTTCTCGCTCGTCTATGCCCTCGTCGTCATCCTGCTGCTGTCGCTCCTGCAGTCCTGGCTGCTGGCGCCCCGCACCATCGAGATCCCGATGTCCAAGTTCCTGGAGCTCCTGAGAGCCGACCGCGTCGAGCGGGTCGCCCTGACGGAGCGGGAGATCCGCGGCGTCGCCAAGCCCGGCGCCCTGCCGGTTCCCCCGGCCCAGCCGGCTGACAAGCTCCGTCAGTGGCTCGGACCCGAGGAGGAAGTCCGGGTCTTCTCGGTGACGCGGATCCCCGGAGTGGACGAGCAGCGCTTGGTCGCGGAGCTGGAGACGCACAAGGTCGAGTTCGCAGGACGGATCGAGACCACCTTCTGGAAGGACCTGCTGTTCGGCTGGGTCATCCCCCTGGGCGTCATGGTTGCGATCTGGATGTTCTTCATGCGGCGGGTCGGTGGCGGCCCCACCCAGGCCCTGTCGTTCGGTCGCAGCAAGCACAAGATCTACGACCGCAAGGAGCTGAAGACCACCTTCAGCGACGTGGCCGGGGTCGACGAGGCCAAGGCCGAGCTGGTGGAGATCGTCGATTTCCTCAGGAACCCCAAGAAGTACCAGCGCCTCGGCGGCCGCATCCCCAAGGGCGTGCTCGTGATTGGCCCGCCCGGAACCGGCAAGACGCTGCTGGCCCGCGCGGTGGCCGGCGAGGCCGACGTGCCGTTCTTCACGATGTCCGGCTCCGAGTTCGTCGAGATGTTCGTGGGCGTGGGCGCCGCCCGCGTGCGCGACCTCTTCGAGCAGGCCAAGGACAAGGCGCCCTGCATCGTGTTCATCGACGAGCTCGACGCCATCGGCAAGTCGCGGGCCGGCGCCAGCGGCTTCGTGGGCGGTCACGACGAGCGCGAGCAGACGCTCAACCAGCTGCTGGCCGAGATGGACGGCTTCGACTCGTCCAAGGGCGTCATCATCATGGCCGCGACCAACCGGCCCGAGGTGCTGGACCAGGCGCTACTGCGGCCGGGCCGCTTCGACCGCCAGGTGGTCGTCGACAAGCCGGACGTGCGGGGCCGTGAGGCGATCCTGCGATTGCACGCCCGCGCTGTCGTGCTGGCCCCGGGTGTCGACCTGGGCGTCATCGCCGCCCGCACCCCGGGGTTCGCTGGCGCCGATCTGGCCAACATCGTCAACGAGGCCGCCCTGCTGGCCGCCCGGAAAGAAAAGAATGCCGTCGAAATGGCGGACTTCGAAGAGGCGATCGACCGCGTGGTCGCCGGGCTCGAGAAGAAGAGCCGGGTGCTCTCGGAGAAGGAGCGGGATATCGTAGCCCACCACGAGATGGGCCACGCGCTGGTGGCGTCGTCCCTCGCGCACGCCGATCCGGTCCACAAGGTGACGATCATTCCGCGCGGGGTGGCGGCTCTCGGCATGACGTACCAGCTTCCCACCGAGGACCGCTTCCTGCTGACGCGCAGCGAGCTGGAGGACCGCATCGCGGTGCTGCTGGGTGGTCGGGTGGCCGAGGAGCTCGTCTACGGAGAAGTCTCCACGGGAGCGCACAACGACCTCGAGCGCGCCACCGAGCTGGGCCGGCTCATGGTCACGAAGTACGGGATGTCCGAGCGGCTCGGGCTGCCCACCTACGGGGACCGGGCGCCGCTGTTCCTCAAGGGCGCCCCCGGCATGGGCGAGCGCGACTACAGCGACGCGACGGCCCGCGCCATCGACGAGGAGGTCCGGGCGATCCTGGACCGCACGCACGACCGCGTGCAGGGCGTGCTCACGTCCAAAAAGGCCACCCTGGTGCACGCGGCGGCCGAACTGAAGCGCGTCGAGACCCTCGAAGGCGAGCCGCTCAAGCGGCTGCTGGCGGGCGAGGGCTGAGCGGAACGATCGAGGAGGGCGAACCGATGCAGGTCAAAGGCAAGACATTCAGCGGAGCACTCGTCGTGGCGCTGGTCATCGGCATCGCGATCGGGGCTTACGCCACGACGCGCGGGCCGTGGAGTCGGCCGCCGGCGCTCATCCCGGGCCCGACGTCGATGATCGAGGCGCCGATTCTGCCCGTGCAGATGCCGCTGACCACGGGCACCTTCGCCAAGGTCGCCGAGGCGATCAAGCCCGCCGTCATCAACATCAACACGGTCTCTCGGAGCGGCGGTGGCGGCCGCACCCCGTTCGAGGAGTTCTTCGGAGAGGAGTTCTTCCGCCGGTTCTTCGGCGACGTGCCCGAGCGCATCCCGCAGCGCAGTCTCGGCTCGGGCGTCATCATCGACCCGTCCGGGATCGCGCTGACCAACGCCCACGTCATCGAGAAGGCCACCGAGATCGAGGTGATCACGCTGGACGGCAGCAAGCACAAGGCCAAGGCGATCGGCCTCGACAAGAAGACGGACCTGGCGGTGCTGAAGCTCGACGACGGCAAGGGCAAGTTCTCGTTCGCGCGCCTGGGCGACTCCGATCGCATGCAGGTCGGCGACTGGGTGATCGCGGTCGGCTCGCCCTTCGGGCTGCAGGCGACGGTCACGGCCGGCATCATCAGCGCGAAGGCCCGCCAGATCGGCCAGGGGGTCTTCGACGATTTCCTGCAGACCGACGCGGCCATCAACCCCGGCAACTCCGGGGGACCGCTCGTGAACATGCAGGGCGAGGTGGTCGGCATCAACACGGCCATCGTGGCCGGCGGCTCCGGCATCGGCTTCGCGATCCCCTCGAACATGGCGCGGAAGATCTACACGGAGCTGTCGACCAAGGGGAAGGTGACACGTGGCTGGCTGGGCGTGTCCATCCAGAACCTCACCACCGACCTCGCGAACTCGTTCGGCGCCAAGGACAACAAGGGCGTGCTGGTCTCCGACGTCGTGCCCGACAGCCCGGCCGGCAAGGCGGGGCTCAAGCCGGGCGACATCCTGCTGGAATTCGAGGGCAAGAAGACGGAGGTCCCCTCGGACCTCCAGCGCGCCGTGGGACTGGCCACCCCCGGCCAGGACGTGAAGGTCAAGGTGTGGCGCGACGGCGGTGAGCGCACGATGGAGGTGAAGATCGGCGAGGCGCCGGACGAGCGCGAGGCCCAGCAACGGGGGGGCAGCCGCGGCAGCGCCCCGACCGTCCTCGGCCTGGACGTGCGCCCGATCACCCCCGAGGTCGCGCGGCAGCTGAACCTGCGCACCAACGAGGGCGTCATCGTGGCCCGCGTCGACGAGGGTAGCCCCGCCGCCGAGGCGGGGATCCAGCGCGGGGACGTGATCCGCGAGATCAACCGCCACCGGATCAGGAGCACCGCGGACTACGAGAAGATCACTCGCGAGGCCAAGGAAGGCGACCGGCTCACGGTGCTGCTCCAGCGCGGGCCGATGTCGCTGTACGTGGCGTTCACGGTGGGTCGCGGATAGAACTCGGAGGGGGGCTTCGCCCCCCTTCCGACGGTTGTCGCACGCCTTCGGCGTGCTCCAACCTGCCTTCCCCCAGATCCGAAGTTGCGCCGGCAAAGCCGGCGCTCGAAAGCGGCCAAGACGCCCGGGGTCCGATCCATCTGTCTAGTTTGTCTGAGAAAAGAACGTCGATGACGTTCCACTTGACTTTAGTGGCGAGGGCTCAATTTTGCTGCTACAGTTACCTACAGGTTTAGGCCATGGCGGTTGAGTTCAAGGACTATTATCGGATCCTTGGAGTTTCGCGGGATGCGGACGAGAAGACCATCAAGTCCGCGTATCGAAAGCTCGCGCGCAAGCACCACCCGGACGTCGCCAAGGGGAAGGACGACGGACAGCGCTTTCGTGAGGTGGCGGAGGCGTACGAGGTGCTGTCGGATCCCGAGAAGCGGCGGCGGTACGACACGCTCGGGCCCGACTGGCAGCGCTACGCGCAGACGCAACCCGGGCCGCAGCCCGGCGGCGGCGCCCGCGTCGAGTACGGAGACCTCGGAGACTTCTCGGAGTTCTTCCGCACGATCTTCGGCGACCGCGGCGGCGCGGGCGCGGGCCGTCGGGACATGGACGACTGGCTCGGCGGGTTCACCGGCCGTCGCGACGTGCGCGGCCAGGACGTGCAGGCCAACGTCACGATCACGCTCGAAGAGGCCTACAGCGGAACGCGCAAGACGTTCGATTTCGAGCTCGAGGAGCCGTGCCCGACCTGCCACGGCAGCGGCAACGTGGGCGGCAAGCCGTGCGCGACGTGCCACGGCAGCGGCTGGCAGCACGGTCGCCACCAGGTCGACGTGAAGATCCCGGCGGGCGTGCGCACCGGCCAGAAGGTGCGCGTGTCGGGCCAGGGCGCGGGTGGCGGCGACCTCTACCTGGCGGTGACGGTGGCGCCGCACGGCCAGTTCGAGCGCCGCAGCGACGACATCCAGCTCTCGATTCCGATCACGGCGCCCGAAGCGGCGCTCGGCGTCGCGCTCGAGATCCCAACGCTTCGAGGCAAGGTTTCGATGAAGATCCCGCCGGGCACCTCGAGCGGACGGACGTTCCGGCTCCCCGGCTACGGCATGCCGAAGCCCCGGGGTGCCGGTCACGGCAACCAGCTGGTCACCGTCCGCATCGTCATGCCGGCCGATCTGCGACCGGAGGAACGCGAGCTCTACGAAAAACTGAAAGCGCTCCGCAGCGACTCACCGCGCGGCGGCTACGCGCAGGGATAGGACGACCGATGCGATTGGACAAGTTCACCGTCAAGGCCCAGGAAGCGATCCAGGCGGCCCAGTCGCTGGCCGACCAGCACGAGCACCAGGCGCTGGAGCCCGAACACGTGCTCGCTGCGCTGCTCCAGCAGCGCGAGGGTGTGGTGGCCCCGATCCTCGGCAAGCTCGGCGCCCGACCGGACGCCGTTCAGCAGGCGATCGAGACCGAGCTGAGCCGCATGCCCAAGGTGCGGGGAGGTGGTGGCGGCCCCTACCTCGGCGAGCGGCTACGGGCCGTGCTGGAGCGCGCACAGCGCGAGGCGGAGCGTCTCAAGGACGACTACGTTTCCACCGAGCACCTGCTGATCGGCATCGCCCAGGACCGTGACGGCGCGGCCGGGCGGGCGCTGGCCGGCGCCGGGGTGACGGCCGACGGCATCTACCGGGCGCTGGTGGACGTGCGGGGTACCCAGCGCGTCACCGACCCGAACCCGGAGGACAAGTACCAGGCCCTGCAGCGCTACTCGCGGGATCTCACCGAGGCCGCGCGCAAGGGCAAGCTGGATCCGGTCATCGGGCGCGACGAGGAGATCCGCCGGGTCGTGCAGGTGCTCTCGCGACGCACCAAGAATAACCCCGTGCTCATCGGCGAGCCGGGGGTGGGCAAGACCGCGATCGTCGAGGGCCTGGCCCAGCGGATCGTGGCCGGCGACGTCCCCGAGGGATTGAAGGACAAGCGCCTGGTCGCTCTCGACATCGGCGCGATGGTCGCCGGCTCGAAGTACCGCGGCGAGTTCGAGGACCGGCTCAAGGCGGTGCTGAAGGAGATCACCGAGTCGGAGGGGCGCATCATCTGCTTCATCGACGAGCTGCACACGCTGGTGGGCGCCGGCGCCGCCGAGGGCGCCGTGGACGCCGCCAACATGCTCAAGCCGGCCCTGGCCCGTGGCGAGCTGCGCTGCGTCGGCGCCACCACGCTCGACGAGTACCGCAAGCACGTCGAGAAGGATCCGGCGCTGGAGCGCCGGTTTCAGCCGGTCATGGTCCGGGAACCCTCGGTCGAGGACTCGATCGCGATCCTCCGCGGCCTCAAGGACAAGTACGAGGTCCACCACAAGGTGAAGATCAAGGACTCGGCGCTGGTGGCGGCGGCCGTGCTGTCCCATCGCTACATCGGCGACCGCTTCCTGCCCGACAAGGCCATCGACCTCGTCGACGAGGCGGCCGCCCGCATCCGCATGCAGATCGACTCGATGCCGCAGGCGATCGACGAGATC
>JBKOZA010000517.1:0-2553 GCA_046725675.1 Candidatus Methylomirabilota bacterium | reverse complement strand
GCGAGGGCCTCGCGCAGGAGCCGCCGGGCCGCACGAAATTCCTGGCGATGCACGAGCGCCACCACCGTGCGCTCGTATGCCGACCACTGCCGGGCCTGGACGTCGGCAGCCAGCGCGGTCACCGCGTCGTCGTCGGGTGAGGCCGCCGTCGCGCACTTCATCCACTCGGTCGCCTGGCGCAGCAGCGTCACGCGCTCCTCGGAGTCCGCGCGCTTCTGGGCGTCGGCGTCGGCCACGAGCGTGCGGGCGACCTCGGAGGCGAGGTCGGCGAGCCGACGCGTGTACTCCGGCCGCGCGGCCTCGGGCGCAGCGTCGATCGCGGACTCCAGCGCGGCCCGGGCTTCGGCGTGCTCCCCCAGCGCCTGGTGGGCCAGCGCGATCACGCGCCACAGCGCGGCCGTCCGCTGGCCATCAGGGGATTGGGTCGGGTCGGTCCGCTGCACCTCGACCATCCCCAGGGCGATCGCCTCGGCGTGGCGCCCGGCCTGGTGGAGGGCGACGCACTGCTCCAGCACCGCTGGGCCGGGTGGTGGCACGACCGCCTCGGCAACCGCCACCCCGGGATGCGACGCGCCGGTGCCATCGGACGCCGGCGCGCGTCGGACGTACGGACTTCGCCCGCGCACGAGCCGGTGTCGGGCCAGCGCGCTCGTGCGGTGAACGCGCGGCGGACGCGACGCCGTCGGGTCGGGTCCCGCCGGCGGCTCGACGGGTGGCGGGACGTCCGAGGTCTCGACGGCAGGCTCGGTCGGCGCCGGGGCCGGCTCGGGACGCGGGCGCGGTCCGGGACGTCGACGCCGCGTGGGCCACAGCAGCTCGGCCACACCGAGCGCGAGCAGGCCGCAGGCGCCGAACGCCATCAGCACGATCAGCGCCTCCTCGCTCAGCACCTTGTCACCTCCTCTCGAGCGGCCCCGATTATCGACGAAACCGTGGCCGGTCGCACGCGCAAGCCCGCCGCCGGCGGAGCACCCCGGGCGATCCCCGACCGCTTCGCCGCGTCACCGTCTGTTATCATTGAATGCACGAGTGTCCCTCCGGGAGGCGGCATGCGGCGAGTCGCCGTGGTCGGGGTCGGCGTCACGAAGTTCGGCAAGCACGATCGAACCTCGGCGGAGTTGTTCGCCGAGGCGGCCGCCGAGGCGCTGACCGACGCCGGTTTGCCGGCGCACAAGGTGCAGGCGCTCTACTACGGCAACGTCGTGGGCGGCGAGACCGAAAAGCAGCTGCACACCGGGCCCCAGGCCGCCTCCGTGCTCGGCATCCCCACCGTGCCCACCACGCGCTTCGAGACCGCCTGCGCCTCCTCACACGCGGCATTCCGCCACGCGGTCATGGAGGTCGCCTCCGGAGCCTCGGATGTCGTCCTCGTCGGCGGCGCCGAGCGCGTCCTCAACGTGACGACCGAGGAGTCGACCGAGTACTTCGCCTACGCGTCCGACGCCCGCTGGGAGCAGACGCTCGGCCTCACCTTCCCGGGCGTGTTCGCGCTGGTGGCGCGCGCCCACATGACGAAGTACGGCACCACCGAGGAGCAGATGGCCTCGGTCGCGGTGAAGAACCACCGTCACGGGACGCTGAATCCCAAGGCGCAGTTCCAGAAGGAGATCACCGTCGAGCAGGTGCTCAACTCGGCCATGGTGGCCGATCCGCTCAAGCTCTACGACTGCTGTCCGTTCACGGACGGCGGCGCCGCGGTGGTGCTCGTCTCCGAGGAGCTGGCCCGTCAGGCGCGCCGGCCGATCTGGGTGCTGGCCTCGGCGGCGGCATCCGACTGGATGCTGATCGGCGACAAGCGGGACCTGTCCCGGGTGCCGGCCACCGAGCGGGCGGCGGCGGCGGCGTACCGGCAGGCCGGGCTCGGCCCCGGCGACGTCGACGTCGTCGAGCTGCACGACTGCTTCACCATCGCCGAGATCGTCGCCACCGAGGGACTCGGCCTGTTCGAGCCCGGCACGGGTGGCCTCGCGGCCGAGAAGGGGTGGACGAGCCTGGGGGGCAAGGTTCCGGTCAATCCCTCCGGCGGCCTCAAGGCCAAGGGCCACCCCATCGGCGCCACCGGGGCCGCCCAGATCGCGGAGATCGTCACGCAGCTGCGGGGCGAGGCAGCCCGCCGCCAGGTCGACGGCGCCCGCGTCGGTCTCACGCACACGCTCGGCGGAAACACCGCCACCGTGCTCGTGTCGCTCTTCGGCCGTGACTGAGCCGGTGATCACCCTGCGTCACTTCTTCGAGAAGGCGCGCGAGGGCCAGCTCACGGCGGTGCGGTGCGGCGGCTGCGGGCAGCTCGCGGTGCCGCCCAAGGAGTTCTGCCCGGCGTGCTCCGCCCGCCAGTGGGAGCCGATCCCGCTGTCCGGCGAGGGCACGATCGCCAGCTACACGATCATTCGAGTGGCGCCCCGTAGCCACGCCGCGGAAGTACCGTACGCGATCGCCGCCGTGCAGATGAAGGAGGGCGTGTCGTTCCTCGGGCGCGTGGTGGACGTCCCGCTCGAACGGATCGTGGTCGGGCTGCCGGTTCGCTTCCGGCCACTCACGAACGGAGGCCAGACC
>JBKOZA010000516.1:0-5871 GCA_046725675.1 Candidatus Methylomirabilota bacterium | reverse complement strand
CGCGTGAAGGCCTGCGGCGGGGTCCTCGACGTGTTCGCCGCGCGCGAGGGCCTCGAGCTCCAGGTGGACGGCAGTCACCGCGCCACGCGGGTGGCCGAGATCTCCGCCCTGCGCCGGCGCCTCATCGCCGGCGCGCGCGTGCTGGTCGTCACCCCCGACGAGCAGCAGGTGGCGATGATCGAGGAGGCGCTGGCCGAGGACGGCATGGTGGCGCTGCCGGTGTCCGACATGCGGGCGGCGCTCACACGCGGCACCGAGCACCTGCCCGACCTCGCCATCGTGGACACGAGCCTGCCAGCCGGTGACGGGACTGATCTGATCCCGGCGTTCCGCAGCCGTCTGGGCCGCGGCACCCTGCCGGTGATCCTGCTGGCCGAGCGGCCGGAGATCGCGGCGCCGAGCCGGCCGGAGCTCGACGCCACCGACTACCTCGCCAAGCCCTACAGCCCGGCGATGCTGCGGGCGCGCGTGCGCGCCTGGCTCGCCCGCACTCTGGTGGCCTACACCGAGACGCCGCCGGCCGGAGCCGCCGACGAGCTGGTCTCCCTGAAGGAGGCGAGCAGCGACCGCGGCGTGACCCAGACGCTGCTGGCCAGCATGCTGGCCTCGGTGCCGCTGTTTCGCGGCCTGGCCCCGGCCCAGCTCAATGCGCTGGTGGCCCACGCGAGCGAGCAGGTCTACCCGGCCGGCCACGTCATCACCCGCCAGGGCGAGCTCCCGCAGTCGCTGTGGGTCATGCTGTCCGGCCGCGTGCGCGTCGTGGAGACCACGACGGACGGCCAGGCCGAGATGTTGCTGGGCGAGATCGGCCGGGCCGAGGTGTTCGGCGAGCTGGGCATCCTGCGTGACCAGCCACGATCGGCGACGGTCGTCGCGGTCGAGCGCACGCACTGCCTCGTCCTGCGCCAGGTCGATTTCGTGGCCGCGCTCACCGAGTCAGCGCCGCTGGCCAACGGCCTGCTCCGCGTGATCGCCTCCCGTCTCTACGACGCCGACCGCAAGCTGGCCCGCTACGCGCCCGACCCGCTGACCGGCGTCAACAGCCGCCGCGCATTCCACGAGCAGTACCGCCGCATCGCGGCCAGCGCCCGCCGCCGCAAGAGCGGGCTGCTGCTGCTGAGTCTCGACGTGGTGCACCTCAAGGCGATCAACGACGGGTTCGGCTACACCCTGGGGGACGAGGTGCTGCGCACGGTGGCCGACGCGCTCACCGAGGCCACGCGGACCACCGACGTGGTCGCCCGCTACGGCGGCGACGAGTTCGCGGTGCTCCTGCTCGACGCCATGCCCAAGGACATCGACCTGATCGTGGCTCGCGTGCGGGACAAGCTCGGCTCACTGGCCGGCCAGCGACGGCTGCCGGTGGCCGTCGAGTGCACGGCCGGCGTCGCCTGGAGCCACAACCCTCCCGAGACGGCCGAGGAGTTCCTGCGCGAGGCCGACCGCGACATGCAGGAGCGCAAGGCCCGCGAGCGTCGCGAGACGGCCTAGCGTCGCGTGGGCCCGCGGTCGGCGGGCCCACGGTCGTCTCAGCTGGAGCCCCTGGGTCGGGTCGTCCGCCGACCGGCGAAGGCGTCGATGCGGGCGCGGGCAGCGGCGCTCGTCCGCAGCGCCGCGCCGTAGGCGGCGGGCTCGCCGCCGGCCTGGCCCGTGCGGATCGCGCGGACGACCTGCTTGGTCGCGGCCAGTCCCTCGCGGGGCGACGCCGCGATCTCGCCCGCCCACTTCAGGGCGCTCGCCTCGAGCGTCGGCGGGGCCACCACGCGGTTGACCAGACCCATGCGCAGCGCCTCGCCGGCGTGGACCGTGCGACCGGAGAGCAGCAGGTCCCGGCCATGAGCGCCGCCGACGACGTCGAGGAAGCGCGCGACCCCGTAGCCGGGATTGAAGCCGAGCGTGACCTCCGGCAGGCCGAGCCGGGCCCGGTCGGAGGCGATGCGCAGGTCCTGGGCCACGGCCAGCATGAGGCCGCCGCCGAGGGCGTAGCCGTCGAGGACCGCCAGCGTGACCTGGGGCAGCTGCGCAAAGCGATCCATCAGCGCGGCGTGACGGGTCGCCAGCGCCTGGGCGTCGTCGCCGGTGAACGAGCGCATTTCCTTGATGTCGTTGCCGGCGCAGAATGCGCGGCCGTGGCTGCAGACCAGCAGGACCCGCACATCGGCCAGCGCCGCCACCCGCTCCACTGCCTCTTCCAGCGCGGCCGTCAGCCCGCGGTCGAGCGCATTGAGCGCTTGCGGCCGGTTGAGCGTGAGTCGGAGGACGCCGTCGCCGACCGGCTGGAGGAGGACGAGGTCGCTCACGCGGGGGAGCGGCGCCGCAGCCAGCCGATGATGCCGAGCCCGATCACGGTGACGCCGGCCGCGGCACCGGTGGCCGGCCAGAAGTTCGTGCGGAAGAACGGAACGCGGAAGAACGGCGAGCGTCGCTGCGACGGCCTGAGGCGGCCGTCGAGGAGCCCGTCGACGATGCTCATCGCGTCGCGCATGAGCACCGCCGTCGTGGCCTTCGCGAACATCGGATCGGCCAGCGCCGGGTGCCCGACGTAGCCCTGACCGCCGTTCTTCAGCGGATAGTTGGGCAGGACGCGGGATGCCAGCGAGTAGCGCCGGGGCGGCAGCGCGCGGAACGACACGTCCACCAGATCCGGCCGCAGCAGCAGCATGAGCGACGTCTCCCACCAGCCGCCGTGCGCGTCCTCGGCGATGGCGCCGCGCTCCTCGGCGGTCAGGGGCCGGCCTAGCTCGGCCTCGATCGCGTCCACGTAGCGGCCGCGCAGGAACTCCCAGACCAGGTGCCCGGTGAAGGAGGCCATCGTCACGCGGTGGCGGCGGCTGACGATCGCCGCCGCCTCGTCGAGCGCGGTCAGGTGCCCGGGCCCCGCGTGCCCGTTGGCGACGAGGATGAAGCGGAAGCCGCTGCGGGCCAGCGAGTCGCCGTAGTCGACGAGCGCGTCGCGGACGACCCGCTGGCGTACCGTGATGGTGCCCACGGTGTCGAAGGTGAACGAGCCCAGGTGCAGCGTGGGCGCCATCACGGCCGACCAGCCGGGTCGGCCGGCCACCACTCGCTCGGCGATCGTCTCGGCGAAGTAGCGGGCGGCGAACGCGTCCACCCCCACCGGCAAGTGCGGGCCGTGCTGCTCCAGCGGGCTCACCGAGAGCATGACGACCGTCCGCGCTCGGTCCAGCGCGTCGAGGGCCGGCGTGGACATCTCCTCCAGTCGATAGACGCTCAAAAGCTGCTCCCTTTCGTGGCGGCCAGGTAGTCCTGCTTGGCGCGCTCGAGCTCGGCGACGATCACTTCGCGCTCCGTCATCAAGCGCCGGGCCGCCTGGCTCTGCGTGAGGGCCAGGGCGGCGAAGCGGAGCCGGACGCGCAGCCAGCCGGCCCCGACGAGGTAACGATACGCGATCAGCCCCGACAGCGGGAGCGACAGCGCGAACGCCGCCGCCCACCGGGCGCCGGCGGCCGCGCCGACCAGCCACGTCTCCAGACCCCAGAAGAGCGGGAAGGCCACGATGCTGGCCAGCAGCCGGATCGTCGCGTAGTCGGTCTCCTTGCGCGCGTAGCGGCGGGCGAGCCAGCGCGGCAGGTAGTACGGCAGCGCGTTGACGAGGGCGCCGTAGGTGAAGAACGGCAGGCCGACGATCGCGTCCCACGAGTAGACCAGCTTGGTGCGGGCGGGCAGGCGCTGGCGCCGCGCGCGGACGACCTCGTCGCGCACCCGGAACTGGGCCAGCAGCGAGCGGTAGGCCTGGATGCGCTGCCACAGCGACTCGACCCGATCCGGGTCGGTCGCCTTGAAGTAGCCGAGCGCGGCGGCGATCGAGCGGGACAGACGGAGCGGGTCGACGTCACGGCGGGCGAGGCCGCGGGCCTCCCTCACCTGCTCGGCCAGCTCGTCCCGGTACAGCTCCTCCACCGCCCGGACAAGGCGCTGGTCGTCGATGCGCTCGACGCTCACCACCTGCGACTCCATCGCCCACTGCAGGTCGCGCGTGAGCCCGTCCACCGCCTTCACCGGGTCTTCGCGGTAGGCGCTCAGGTAGGCGGCAGGGTAGATCGGTTCGCCGAAGGCGACCAGGACGCGGCCGCGGAACGACTTGCGGGCCTCGAACGACAGGCCGACCGGGATCATCCGCAGCTCGCCGGGGTGCTCGGCCTCGTAGCCCAGGGCGATGCGGGCGGCGCCCGTCTTGATGCGCTGCACGCGCACCTCCGCGTGCGTCGTGCCCTCGGGGTAGATCGCCACCAGCCGCCCGCCCGCGAAGGTGGCGAAGCAGGCCGCGAAGGCGTCGAGGTTGCGGTCCATCCTGTCGGGGTCGTCCTGCCTTCGGTACACGGGGATGGCGCCACAGGCCAGCAGGAAGCGCCCCATCAGGCGGTTGCGGAACAGCGAGGCGGTCGCCAGGTAGTGGACCTTGCGCCGCACGGCGCCGCCCACCAGCAGCGAGTCGATGAAGTTGTTGGGGTGGTTCACGCAGAGCAGGATCGGTCCGGCGCCCGGCACCCGCTCGGGATGGCGCACGTCCACCGACTTGAACAGGAACCACAGCCAGAAGCGCGCGACGGCCCGGACCGTTCGGTAGAAGCCGTCCATCCGGTCGACCGCCGTGGGGGCCGGGCTCACGCGCGCTCAGTCGCGACCGTGGCGCTGGAGCAGGGCATCGAAGTCGTCGGCCGGCAGCGCCCGCGCCCAGTCGGCGCCCTCGGAGTCGGCGCCGTACGCCTCGTCCATCCAGCTGACCGCCTCGGCCTTCGTCCGGAACAGGCGCCAGAGATGACCGGCCCCGCCGCCCGGACGGCGCAGGTGGAACACGGGGTCGGCGTGGCTGGTCGACTCGTGGGTGGTCCGGCCGCCGTGACGATCGAGCGTGATCCACACCACCGCCAGGCCGTGCGCGGACACCACGCGGGCGCGCAGCGACTCCTCCCGGGGGAGGGACTCGAGGTCGCAGAGCCGTGGTCCGTAGAAGATCGGAACCATCTCGGCGGGGAGCGCCAGCCGCGGCGTCATCGGCTCCTCGCCGGCGGCGTCGAGCAGTCCCTTGGATTCCTCGCCGACCCAGAACGTACCGCCGCCCACCGCCGTGTCCGTCCACGCCTCCACGACGGAGCCGGCCGGCACCTTCGCGCGCCGCCGGACCATCTCGTGGCCGTCGTGCAGGAAGTAGAGCCGACTCACCCGGCCGGGACCCGCACGAAGCCTTCCATCAGCCGGCGAGCCGTGCGATACACCGTGACGGTCTCGGCCTTCGGCCCGCCGCCATCCGTGGCGACGCGTGCGGCGATCGGCAGGATGCCCGAGGGGTGTCCGAGACGAACGTCGGCGGCGGGGCGAGGACCACCGCCGTTCGCGACGCACTCGTAGACGACGGTGCCGGGCACGTGGGCGGCGACGGCGAGGCACATCGCCACCGTGAGCGGAAACGCGCGGTGGCAGTTGCCCATCGAGATCGCCCGACCGAGCACGTCGAAATGGGCGGCGCCGTGGTGAGCCCCGTCGAGGGCGGCGTACTCCGCGGCCGGCGCCACGAACGCGATCTTGGGCACCGCCGCGCTCTCGGCCATGCCCATGCGCGCGGCGGCCTCGACGCGCAGCTTCTCCAGGCGGGCGGCGAGCTCGTGGTCGGCATCCACCGCTTGCGGTGTCTCGGTGCCGCTCAGGCCCAGGTCGCGCGCCCGCACGAACACGACGGGATTCGTCGCGTCCACGCAGGAGACGTCGACTCCGCCGACGACGTCGCGCGCGCGCCCGGTCGGCAGCAGCCGCCCGGTGCCGGCCCCGCCGGGGTCGACGAAGTCCAGCGCGATACGGGCGCCGCGGCCGGCGACGCCGGCCAGCTCGAAGTCGCCCGTGACCGCCGCCTCG
>JBKOZA010000515.1:0-5844 GCA_046725675.1 Candidatus Methylomirabilota bacterium | reverse complement strand
GGTGGGACGGGGGCGCTGCGCTCTCCGCGTGACGTGGCCAGGGGTCGGTGGCGCCGACCCAACGCTTCACGGCGCCGATCGCGTCGGCCACCTGATCGGCGCCCACCGTGGCGACGAGGCTGGCCGGCGACGCGATCACCTATGTAGGGCGACGACGTCCCGCCGCCGGTCCCGCACGCTCGTCACTCGGCCCCAGTGCACGTCGCCGGTCAACAGCAACACCGGCTTTCCGCTCTCGGCGACCCTGGTGAGCGCCCCCAGGATTGCGGCGTACGGTGCCGGGTAGTTCGCCAGCGCGTAGTCCCCGACCGCCCCCTTCACCGCCCCCACCGGGTTCTCGATCAGGGACTGGCCGGTCACGATGACGCCCGCGACGAGACCGGAGGACCCCGCCACACGATCCGCCCAGGCGTTCAGCTGCGTCGAGGCCTCGTCACTCAGCAGCCGTGTGAGCTCGGCGTTCCGCCAGCTCCTGCTGTCGAGCATCAGGAACGACACCGGCTCGACGTCGAAGTCCAGGGCGGCGCCCAGCCCGCCGTGCCCCAGCTGAAACCCCTCGAAACAGCCGCGGGCGGCGGCGCGCCAGTTGTCCCGCCCGGACCCCGACAACGAGTTCTCGATGAACGGGCTCGGGTGGGGGAAGTTGTTCCAGTACTCGTGGTCGTCCGGAACGAACGCCATCGGCGCGAGCTGCAGACCGCCCGCGAATGACCCGAAGAACCAGTTTCGCACGTAGTCCTGCTCGAACTTGTCGGCGAGCCAGGCAGGATCGTCCGGGAAATTCTGGAGCGTGGGGAGGTCGAGGTAGACCTGGTCGCCCATGAACACACAGAGGTCGGCGGCCGCCGCCCCCTGCGCGATCCGCGGCAGCAGCTCCCCGTAGAGCCCGCCATCGGTGCTGTAGTGGAAGCACGAGACGAGCAGGACGTTGAGCCCGGGGCCATCGATCTCCAGGCGGCGCGGAAGCGACCGGAGCGTGCGTTCGAAAGGGCGGCCGTCGACCCTCACCTCGAGCTTCGGGTATGCCGGCCCCGCCACGCCGGTGATGTCGTAGACGCCGCTGAACGCTCGCGGACGGTCGCTTGGCGGGAGCCGACCCTGGCGGACGCTCTGCATCCGGCGGACTACCACGAGATTGGCCGGCCGAACGTCGGCGCCGTCGATCCGCCAGCCGTCCACCTGCGGCACGGTCGTCGCCGGGTGAGCGCCGATCCACAGGCGAAGCGTGCCGGGGGCGGCGGCCAACTGGTAACAGACGACCTTCATCGTGCTGTCAGGCGATCCTTCGTTGCCGTCTCGTCAGGCCGGGACGTCACACGCTTACGGTCGCCGCCATTTCCCCCCGTCGCGCGCGATGAAGGCGTCGGCCTCGGAGGGGCCCCACGAACCGGCCTCGTACTGGGGCAGTGGGCCCGGCGTGCGCGCCCAGTGCTCGAGGATCGGCTGGGTCAGGCGCCAGGCCTGCTCGATCCAGTCGCCGCGGGAGTAGAGCGTGGGATCGCCGTGGATGGCGTCGAGCAGGAGTCGCTCGTAGGCCTCGGGGGGTTCGCCGCCGAAGACCTCCTGGTACTTGAACTCGAGCGTGACCGGGCTGATCTTGAGATCCGGCCCCGGCTCCTTGGCCTCGACGATGAGCGAGATGCCCTCGTCGGGCTGGATGCGGATCACCAGGAGGTTCGGGTCCACGTTGATCTCGCCACGGCGGAAGATCATGTGCGGCGTCCGGTGGAACCGGATGACGATCTCGCTCACCCGCCTGGCCATGCGCTTGCCGGTTTGTAGATAGAACGGCACCCCCGCCCACCGCCAATTGTCGATCTGCAGGCGCAGCGCCGCGTACGTCTCGGTGGTGGAATCGGTCTTGACGCCCTTCTCCTGCAGATAATCGGGTACCTGCCGGTTGCCGACGAAGCCGGCGGCGTACTGGGCGCGCAGCGCCGAGGCGTCGACGTGCGCCGGGTCGATCGGACGCACCGCTTGCATCACCTTGCTCTTCTCGTCGCGGACGGCCTGCGGGTCGAACGTCACCGGCGGCTCCATGGCGACCAGGCACATCACCTGGAGCAGGTGGTTCTGGATCATGTCGCGCAGGGCGCCCGCCTCCTCGTAGTACCCGCCACGGCCCTCGACACCGACCGTCTCCGCCACCGTGAACTGCACCTCGGCCACGTGATTGCGGTTCCAGAGCGGCTCGAAGATGCCGTTGGCGAAGCGCAGCGCCAGGACGTTCTGGACCGTCTCCTTGCCGAGGTAGTGGTCGAT
This sequence comes from Candidatus Methylomirabilota bacterium, assembly GCA_046725675.1. Taxonomy (GTDB): domain Bacteria; phylum Methylomirabilota; class Methylomirabilia; order Rokubacteriales; family CSP1-6; genus AR5. The sequence continues at coordinate 3,582 of JBKOZA010000515.1, read as the reverse complement.
CCGGTAGACCTGCTCCTCCCGGAACACGCTGGTCACCAGCTCGTTGAGCTCTTGGGCGGAGCGCAGGTCGTGCCCGAACGGCTTCTCGATGATGATGCGCGTCCAGCCGCCCTCCTCGGCGGCCAGCCCCGCCTTGCCGAGTTGCACGGTGATGTCGTCGTAGAGGCTGGGCGGCGTCGACAGGTAGTAGAGCCGGTCGGCGGGGCCGCCGCGCTTGCGCTCGACGTCCTCGAGGACCTGCCGCAGGCGCGCGTAGAGCTCCGGCCCGGTGGGATCGCCGGGCACGTAGACCAGGCTGGACGCGAAGCGGCCCCACACGTTGTCGTTGGGCACCTTGAGGCGCGCGAACTGCCTGACGCCCTCCCGCATCTTGTCCCGGAACGCCTGCTCGCTCATCTCGGTGCGGCCGGTACCGACGATGGTGAACGGCTCCGGCAGCGTGCGGGCGGCGTAGAGACTCCACAGCGCCGGGATGAGCTTGCGGTGCGCCAGGTCGCCCGACGCGCCGAAGATCACGAGCGAGAACGGATCATCGCTGGACGGCATGGGCTCCGCTTGGCGGGTGGGGGACGCTCACGCGGCGCTGACGATGAGCGCGGCCGCGGGTCGGTCGAGCAGCCAGGTCAACCGGCCGTCGGTGGGATGCACCAGCGCGGCCGGCAGCCCGCGGCCGGGCTCCCTGAGGACCGCTTTCAGCACCTTCGCCTTCTCGGCGCCGGAGACCAGGAACATCACCCGGGCCGCCGCGTTGATGACGGGCAGCGTGAACGTGAAGCGCTGCGGGATCGACGCCGCGGTGGCGTGCACGGCGGCGACGGGGCGGAACACCTCCTTGAGCACCGGAGAGCCGGGAAACAGCGAGCCGGTGTGGCCGTCCACGCCCATGCCGAGCAGGATGAGGTCGAAGCGCGGCAGCTGTCCGCGCTTGATGTCGAACACCTGGCTGAGCCGGCGGCCGTACTCGGCGGCGGCCACCTCGGGGTCCTCGGCCTCGCCCCGGATCCGCACGACCTGCCGGGGCGGCAGGGGGACCTTGAGGAGGAGCGCCTGGTTGGCCATCCGGAAATTCGAATCGGGATGATCGGGCGGCACGCCCCGCTCGTCGCCGAAGAACACCCAGGTGCGTTCCCACGGCATGAGATCGCGCCGGGGCGGCTGGGCCAGCCGCTCGTAGGTCGCCCGTGGGGTGCTGCCGCCCGCCAGCGCCAGCATGAAGCGGCCGCGCGCGGTCACCGCCTCCGTCGCGCACTCGACGATGGCCTGGGCGGCGGTCTCGGCCAGCGTCTCGGCGTTGTCGGTGACGATGATCTCGGGCCGATCCATCTCCGTGATCATACTCTCTCGTCGAGTCGTTTGTGACGCTCGAGGGCGGCGCGATAGCGCGCTCGCCGCGCGGCGTCCGGGGTGAAGACCTCGCCGAGCGGAGCGCGCACGGCGGCGAGGTCGTGCAGCATGCCGAGACCCTCGAAGGCCAGCAGCGCGACGCCCCGGCTGGTCGCCTCGGGCTCCGCCGAGGCGTGGACGGCGCGGCCGAGCGCGTCGGCCAACATCTGCGTCCAGGCGCGCGAGTGACTGATGGCGCCGCCGGAGGCCACGATGAGGTGATCGCTGGTGGCGTGCGGCGCCAGCCGCTCGTAGACCAGCGCCAGCCGCAGCGCCACCCCCTCCAGGGCGGCGTGGGTCACGTCGAGCGCGCTGGTGCCGAGCGACAGGCCGGTGACGGTGGCGCGACGGTCACCCCGCCATCCCGGCGCCCGCTCGCCGGCCAGGAACGGCAACACGGTGAGCCCGTGACCGTCGGGAGCGCGCTCGGCCAGCGCCCGTTCCAGGGCGGCGTCGTCGGGCAGGCGCAGGACCTCGCGACACCACGCGTACACGTTGCCGCCCTCGGACGTCGCGCCGCCGACGAGGCTGCGCCGCCCATCCAGGCGATACCGCCACAAGCCGCGCGGCGGCGTGGCGGTCGCGTCGGTGACGACGCGGAGCGCCGCCGAGGTGCCCACGTTGAGGGCGATGCGCCCGGCGTCCACGCAGTCGGAGCCGACGTTGCTGGCGGCGCCGTCCCCGACCGCGGGGAACCATGGCACGCTCCGCAGCGCCGGCCAGCGCACGGCCCAGGGCGCCCGCAGACCGCGGCGGCCCTCGGCGCGCCGGGCGATCGGGAACAGGTGCTCGGCCTCGACGCCGGCGGCCGCCAGCGCCTCGGGGTCCCAGCGTAGCGCGTCCTGATCGAGCAGTCCCGTCCCCGAGGCCATCGAGAGTCCGGTCGCCGCCTCGCCGAAGAACGTCAGCTCCAGGTGCTCGCCGATCGAGCCCCAGCGGGCGACGCGGCGCACGTCGGCGGGCCGCTCGCGCGCCAGCCACCGTAGCTTGGCCGGCCAGTACGACGGGTGCAGGTGACAGCCGGTGCGGGCGTGCAGGGCGTCCTCGTCGAGCGCGTCATGGAGCAGGGTCGCCTCGCCCGTGCTGCGGGAATCCGCCCACATGAAGACCGGCGTCACCGGCCGGTGGGCGGCGTCGAAGCCGACGAGTCCGTGCCAGAACGAGGTGACCCCGACCGCTTGGATGTCGTCGTGACGGGCGGCGCGAACGACCGCGTCCAGACAGAGGGTGGCGGCCTCCAGCAGCCGGGCCGGATCGTGCTCGACGCCGCCGTCGGCGGTCGCGGTCGGCGTGTACGGGACCTGATGAAAGCGCCCCTCGACGGCCCGGCCGCCAGCGTCGTAGAGGCTGGCCCGCGCCGACGACGTGCCGAGATCGAGGGCGATCACCATGGGGCGGCTATTGTAAGATGCCGGGCATGGCTGAGGCGCGGGAACTCCCAACGCCTCGCCGGCACGAAGCCTCATCGCTTCCGACAAGGAGACGCGCATGGCCCGCATCCGAGTCCTGAGCCCCGTGGGCGCGATCGCCAGCCGAGCGACGGCGGTGCCGCCGCTGCCGCGCGAGTGGGGGGGCCGCACGATCGGTTTCCTCGACAACACCAAGTCCAACTTCGACCGCCTCAGCGCCGGCATCGGCGAGTTGATGCGCGAGCGCTACGGCGTCGCCGCGGTGGTGCATCGGCGCAAGGCCAACGCCTCCACGCCGGCCGCTCCCGAGGTGATCGCCGAGCTGAGCAAGACCTGCGACGTCGTGTTCGCCGGCTCCGCCGACTGAGGGTCGTGCACGTCGTGGAGTCTCCACGACGCCATCGAGCTGGCCAAGGGCGGAACCGCCGCCGGGCTCATCGCCACCACGGCCTTCCAGGGCCTCGCCGTCAGCGAGCTGGCTTCGCTCGGCGTCTCCGGCCTTCCCCTGCTCGTCATCGACCACCCGCTCGGCGGCGAGCGCGCCGAGGCGGTGGCGCGGCGCGCGCGGCAGGCGTTCGAGCAGCTGACGAGCCTGATCGAGGGCAGCCCGACTCCGATACGCGCGCGCACAGAGCCCGCGGACGTCGGGATCGGGCCTGCCGTGGACGAGCGGGAGGTCGTGGTCGACGACGATCCCGGCGCGCTGCTCGCCGAGTTTACCGAGCGGGCGTGGGGTGACGGGCTGCCCATCGTCGCGCCGACGCCCGAGCGCGTCGCCGCCATGCTGGGG